>JADHKY010000014.1 GCA_016780945.1 Aquiluna sp.
GGGGTATGGGGCTGCGGCTTCCAATTGGGGCTTAGCTCATGCTTGGAGAGGAAGTTTTGGACGTCAAAGGTTGCGCTCTTAGGTGCGCAAAGCAACCAGATGTCAGTTGCAGACATCACTACCTCCGATCCAGAGTCGTCTTCCCCTACGTTCTGAATCGGTGAGATGAGGCTAGTTCAGTTCAAAGCCTGTTGTCAAAAGCTATCTCGTGCTCGCTCCTGGGCTGAAACCTCAAGAACATCGCTAAGCCGCCTAAGACTAGAGAGGGGATTTGACATTCTGAAGTTGCCTTTGAATTTCTCCTGGTTTTTATCCATGAAGCTCCAATACCCGGCAGTAAAGGGACAGGCGTCCTCGCCGAGTCTCTTCTTGGGGTCAAATGGGCAATCGCCACAGTAGTTACTCATCCTGTTGATGTAGGCGCCGCCTGCCGCATAGGGCTTTGTGGACATCGCTCCCCCATCCGCGTAAAGAGTCATGCCAATTACGTTTGCTGGCATAACCCAGGGAGTTCCGTCGACGAACGCATCAATAAACCAGTCGTTGGTCTGCTTTGGATCGTAGCCACGCTGCAGCGAGTGATTCCCAAGCACCATGAGCCTCTGGATATGGTGTGCCCACCCGTAATCACGAACGTTAGCTACTGCGTCACTTAAGCACTTTGCGCTGAGCTTTTCTGGCTGCAGGTCTGAGAGCCATTCTGGGAGGGGCTGGTCGGCAGCTAGGTGGTTCTGGCTTTCGTACTCCTCACCAAACTGCCAGTAGAGGTGAAAGACGTAGTCTCTCCAGCCAACAATCTGTCTTATGAAGCCCTCAACGCTAGAAAGCCGCGCCTTACCTTGTTGGTAGGCCCTCTCCGCCCTTCGAGCTACCTCAATTGGGTCTAGTAGACCGAGGTTCATGGGCACCGACAGAAGCGAATGGGCCATCGTCCAGTCCCTTTGATCCATTGCGTCCTCATAAGGCCCGAAGAGATCGAGCCGGTGCTCGATGAAGTGATCAAGGGCCTCCTGGGCCTCTTTCTCAGAGGCCGCAAACTGTCTGGGGCCGTCAACGCCTAAGAACCTAACGCCTGAGCGCTCTAAGGCGTCCAAGGTCTCTCTGACCTCCTCGTCGAGATCATCTTCTTGTGGTACCCAGTGTCCCTGGACCCCAAGTTTTTCCTTTGGAGGAGGCAGACGGTTCTCTGCATCAAAATTCCACGAGCCGCCTGCGGGGTGCTCTCCGTCCATCAACAAGTTGAGTCTCTTGCGCGATTGACGATAAAAATCCTCGAGCTTTAACTTCTTCCCCGCCGAGTAGCTTTCCCAGTCGGCTTCGCTTGAGCAAAAGCCCCTGGTTTGCGAAAGCTCAAGACCAAGAGACTGAGCCAGACTCAGCATTGGCCTCGTCGAGGGTTTGATTGCACGGGAGAGACCGGCGACTTTGGCTAGGTCTCTGTAGTTGTCCAGGCTCAAAAGCGTAACTCGGTCGTCCTTGGCTCTGCTTCGCAAGGCATAGAGGATTAGATGAGCCTTTTGGCGATGATAGGGACGCTTCTGGAACTGAGACATTACCTCTGGGAGCAAGATCTCACCGCCGAGGTCAAAATGTGACCCGAGTTGGTCTGGAAATAACAGCTGCAATGGGCCACCACCTATACACTTCAGACAACCATCATGAGCAAGCTTTACTTCCGCTACGGGGCGATGAACTCAGGCAAGAGCACCGCCTTATTGCAGGCCGCCTATAACTACGAGGAGCGCTCTCAGTACGTCCTGCTTGCAAAGCCAGCAGTTGACTCAAAAGGCGACCGTAATGTTGTTAGCCGCCTTGGGGTAACTCGGGAAGTTGACTTCCTCGTGGAGCCAAATGACGACCTCAGGGAGCTGTTTCAGCAGCACGCAGCTGATTTTGAGTCGCGAAACTCCCAACCAATCGCCTGCCTGCTCTTAGACGAAGCACAATTTCTAACTCCGGATCAGGTTGATCAAGCCCTTGAGATTGCGGTGCTTGATTCAGTGCCGGTCCTGGCCTACGGCATCAGAACTGACTTTCAGACCAAGTCCTTCCCAGGCTCGCGCAGGCTACTTGAGATTGCCCACAGCCTTGAAGAGCTCAAGACCATTTGCCGCTGCGGTAGAAAGGCGATGTTCAATGGTCGGAAACTCAACGGACAGTTCACTTTCGATGGTGAACAGGTGGCAATTGACGGGGACAAAGTCACCTACGAGTCCCTTTGTGCGACGTGCTATCTGGAGAAACTCAAGAGTTCCTAGATCTGCTTTGTTTACCGCTTTGTGTAGTTAATGTAACGATGCCGTTACCTCTCCCCTAGCCAACTGCTAGGGGTCTAACTTTGACTAAAGCGTCTAATCACTTCAGATCGAAGGGAAAAAGCGCTCAGTTTCTTGAAAGGGGAATTGATGAAGAAAGCAACACTATTTGTATCTGCTCTAGCTGTTGGAGCATTGGTACTTAGTGGTTGTGCGGCGGATGACTCAAGCGAGTCAACTGCTGCTACGACCACAAACAACAACTCAAGCAGCACAACCGAAACCGCCGTTGAGACCGTCTCAATGCTGGAGGCTGTTCAGGCCGCTGGCACAGTTCGTTGTGGTACTCGCGACGCACTGCCTGGATTCGCCGTCCTCGATGACAGCGGAGAGCACGTAGGTTTCGACTCTGATTTCTGCCGCGTAATTGCAGCAGCAGTCCTGGGTGACGCTTCGGCAGTAGACATGGTTGACCTAGAGACAGCAGACCGCTTCACAGCCCTGCAGAACGGTTCAATCGATGTTCTAGTTAGAAACACCACCTGGACAGCAACACGTGATGGTAGCGAAGCAGCTACCTTCCTGCAGCCAACGTTCTACGACGGCCAGGGCATGATGGTGGCATCCGACAGCGGCTACAGCTCAATCAACCAGATGAATGGTGCCGTTGTCTGTGTAGCTAAGGGAACCACCACAGAGGGCAACGCAGCCCTCGAGTCCTCCAGACTGGGCCTCGGTTGGGAAGTTCGTGCATTCGATGAGGTTGACCTGATTCTTGAGGCCTTCCTTGCCGGACAGTGTGATGGTTGGTCCTCGGACGTAAGCCAGCTCACCGGTCTACGCAGTGCATACCCAGATGGTGCAGCAGCACTGACAATCCTTCCTGAGGTCTTCTCCAAGGAGCCTCTAGGACCTGCCGTGCTGGATGGCGACACCCACTGGGCACAGGTTGTCAACTGGGCGATCCTTGCAACCATTCAGGCCGAGGAGTTTGGCATCACAAGTGCAAACGTGGACAGCATCCGCAGCAGCACAACCGATGTTGGAATCCTTAGGTTCCTTGGTGCAGAGGTGCCAACCAGCGACGGCTCTGCCGTCCTTGACCCAGGCCTAGGCCTGCCAACCGACTTCGCCTACCAGGTAGTCAAGCAGGTTGGAAACTACGGTGAGATCTTCGCGCGTCACTTGTCGCCGCTAGGTCTCGAGCGCGGTGTGAACTCACTTTGGACCGATGGTGGTCTGATGTACGCACCTCCTTACCGTTAATTCGCTAAGGTCAAATAGCAGAACATAGTGGTTCACTTGGGAGGGAGACGTTTTTGAGCTCTCTCCCAAGTGCACCCGCTAAAATCCCAATCTGGAGGGACGTAAGAGTCCTTAGATGGCTCTTCCAGATCGCAGTCCTAGCAGTCGTAGGCCTCATCATTTATTGGATTTGGGGCAACTACCAGACCAACATCGAAAGAAGCAGCGTCCAGACGGACCTGCGCTTTTTGGATAACCCAGCAAGCTTCACCATTCCTGGCAACGACTTTGACCAGAGCTCTCCCGTCAGAGCCGCATTCGTTCAGGGATTTCTAAACACCATCCAGGTTGCCCTGGTTGGCATCTTCTTTGCCACAATTCTCGGAACCATTGTCGGCATCGCGAGGCTCTCCAAGAATCTTGTTGTAAAGACCATCGCAGCCGCATACGTCGAGGTCATCAGAAACCTGCCGCTGCTTCTGCTTCTAACCTTTATGAACCTCGCGGTTGTCCTGCAGACGTTTCCTCGGATCGAAGATGCGTGGAAACCACTAGATCTTTTCGTCATCTCTAATAGAGGTCTCGCAATTCCTTGGTTTGAAGGAAGTGCGGGCCAGCTTTCACTTTTGGTATTGGCCGGCATCGTCCTCGCGGTTATTGTCGTCCGGCTCGAAAGAGCCAGAGCAGACAAGGTTGGTAGACCTTCTCGCGCTCTATTGCTTGGCACTTTGGCGCTGGCGATCGTGCCCGTAGTCGGATGGGTAACTCTCGGCTATACCTGGACTCTTCCTTTTGTTGATGGAAGGGGAACCTCAGGGGGTCTCAGACTTGACCCGTCATTCTTCGCACTGATTGTTGCCCTGGTTGTTTACACCAGTAGCCACATCGCCGAAATAGTCAGAGGCTCCATCCTTGCTGTCCCCCGGGGTCAGGGCGAGGCCGCAGATGCCTTGGCACTAAGCAACTCCCAAAAGATGCGCATCATCATCTTGCCTCAGGCTTTCAGGGTGGCCATGCCTGCTCTGGGAAACCAATACCTGAACCTGATCAAAAACTCATCGCTGGGCGCAACCATCAGCTACTTTGAGCTGACGCAGATCGCCCAAATCACGGTGGGTAATGGCTCCCCCGCTGTGCCAGCATTCACTCTGACTCTGCTCGTTTACCTTGCAATCTCGCTCTTCACATCGCTGTTTGTGAACTACTTCAACCGCAGATTGGCTTTGGTGGAGCGATGATTACCTGGCTAAGGCGAAACCTATTTAGGACCTGGTGGGACTCCATCATGACCGTGGTCTTCGGCTATGTCGGGCTCTGGGTGATCTGGACAGTTATCGAGTTTGTTTTCGTAACTGGACGCTGGGAAATCATCCAGGTGAACCTAAAGCTACTTTTGGTGGGTCGGTTCCCGGATGAATTGATGTGGCTAGTTGGGGCCTCACTTACAGCCCTCGCTTTCTGGGTTGCCGCTGTCGCCGGTGGCTCGAAGATTGACCTAAACAATGTGCAGACGATCCCGCATCGACTCTTTGACTACACCAGGCGGTTTGGCCTGATTGTGGCACTTGCCGCACTGCTAATTTTCTTGGCTGCTGACATCGCCGCGCTCCTACTGGCATTCCAAGTCCTTGGCGGAGTAGTCGCTGGAAGACTAGTTGGCCTAGCTCGTCGCAACCTGAGTGTCCTCGGGGCAATCCCAAGCATTATCTGGCACCCCATGCTGGCCTCTCCCGCTATTGCCCTAGTGCTTGTAACCCTGATGGAGTCCACCCTCGAGGAGTGGGGCGGTTTCCTAATCAATTTCTACATGGCAATCATCAGTATCGTTCTGTGCTTCCCGCTCGGAGTCCTCCTAGCGCTAGGTCGCAGGTCCTCGTTCCCCATTATTCGACTTGTAACAACTACCTACATAGAACTAATTCGAGGCGCTCCGCTATTCGTGCTGCTCTTGCTGGCAGGTGTTGCCCTGGAATTCTTCATCCCGCCTTCCATTGCTCCAGATGCCATTTTCAGGGGCGTAACGGTGTTCACCCTCTTCACTGCCGCTTACCTGGCAGAGATTGTGCGTGGCGGCCTCCAGTCAATTCCTAAGGGACAGACTGAGGCAGGCAAGGCGCTTGGTCTCAGCACCACAAAGATCACCTATCTGATCACCATGCCGCAGGCTCTAAGGAACGTGATTCCTGCCCAGATTGGACAGTTCATTTCGCTTTTCAAAGACACCACATTGGCTGGTGCGGCACTAAACATTCTTGATGTTCTAAATGTTGGAACAGCAATCACCAAACAACAGGACTTTCTGGGACAGGGCCTCATCTATGAGGCGCTGGCTTTCGTGGCCCTGTTGTTCTGGGTTGGCTCCTACGTCATGAGCCGAGAGAGTCAAAGACTAGAAAAAAGACTGGGAGTAGGTGTGCGATGAGCAGCGAGGTATTCAAGGACGCAACCAGGATGTCGGGTGGTCGAGCTAGCGATGAGGCCATTGTCGCTATGGAAGGCGTCTACAAGCGCTTCAAGGACTTTGAGGCGCTAAAGAACATCAACTTCCAGGTTGGTAAGCAGGAGGTTGTGGTTGTCATCGGTCCCTCAGGTTCCGGTAAGTCGACTCTGATCCGCTGCATTAATCGCCTCGAGGAGCATGACGATGGTCGGATCATTGTTGACGGGACAGAGCTCACCACAGATGTCCGCAACATTCAGGAGATTCGCAAAGAGACCGGCATGGTTTTCCAGAGCTTCAATCTCTTCCCCCACCTCACCGTTCTCGCCAACATCGCACTCGCGCCAAGGCAGGTAAGGGGAATGCCCAAATCTGAGGCCGAGGCTCTTGCCAGAGAGCTCCTAGAGAGGGTGAAGATCCCGGAGCAGGCTGACAAGTTCCCCGCGCAACTCTCGGGAGGCCAGCAACAGCGTGTTGCTATCGCACGCTCACTTGCCATGAAGCCCAAGGTAATGCTGTTCGATGAGCCCACCTCCGCTCTTGATCCCGAGATGATCAACGAGGTTTTGGACGCCATAAAGCAACTTGCTCAAGAGGGCATGACGATGGTTGTCGTAACCCACGAGATGGGCTTTGCCAAAGAGGTTGCCGACCGAGTTGTGTTTATGGCAGATGGCGAAATAGTCGAGGTTGGCACCCCTTCAGAGATATTCGACAATCCAAAAGAGGAAAGAACCCAAAAGTTCCTAGCCCAGATTCTCTAGTCCTGGAATAGCACCATAGTCGACTGGGCTCCGAAACTTGCAGTGCCTGTTGCCTTGCCAAGAGTCTTAGACCCAGCCTTGTCGCCTTGGACAGCTATGTTCCATTCACCTGCAGGTAGGTTCACCGAGACTGCGGCTTCGCCTGAATTGTAAGAAATGCTCACATCGGTCAACATCTTGAATGCCGGGAATGCGCGGTCTCATAAGACAGGGATCTAAACAATCACCACGGAGGGTGGTGCCATTGGGAGATCTGGCCTTAGCCAAAATCTAACCCTTCATTAGTCCCTGCGTACAGGGTCTAAAATTATCCCGGAAACACTGTAATCAGAGACAAAATTCCAGATAAGTTCACTGGCATTTGCGCCCTCAAGGCGTTGGTTGAACCAAACGTGTTGACCCTCTAGGTATTTATAGTGCTGTACCGCCACACCGTTGTTTCCCTGATCATAAACATGTCGTTCAATCGTCATGTCCCCATCGTTGAAAGTATCAATTTGTGGTGAAGTATTTGTCTCATTGTGTTCTACCCAAAAATCAACAGCTTCCTGCGCTGATAGCTGCCCAAAAGCTCCCTCATAAGGGATTACCCGGTCATCGGTTCCGTGAAGCGTGATTACTCCGATGGGAGATTCCGGTGAACAAGTTTCACCGTTGTCCAGTAGTTGACCTGACACAACTGCAACAGCTGCTACCAGGTCCTTTTCATAGCAAGCCAAGGCAAAAGCCATCATCCCGCCGTTTGAGAAGCCAGATGCGTATATCCTTTCACGGTTTATTGGGTAGTCACTCTCGATCTGTGAGATCAGTTCCCTGACAAACCCTAAGTCGTCCACAGCTGTCTTGTTTTCGGGAGAGTTGGGTAATGCGTTCCAATGCGGAAACCTACTAATACCAAGAGGAGTCCCTTGAGGGTAGGCCAAAAGGATGCCGTCCCGATCGGCCAATGACCTCATATCCGCCTGTTCCAGTTGACTTTGGGAGTCCAGTCCAAACCCGTGAAAACTCAGCATCAGCGGTGCTCCCTCGGTTGGGTTGTATGAATCTGGGACATAGAGCAAAGACTCTCGGGTTTCACCACCAAAGGCGAAACTCACATCAATTAGACCCCGGGGCACCTCTGTCCCTTCCATGGGGTTGGTCCCTGGCTGGTCTAACTCTTCCTCTGCTTTGGAATCCTGAATAGGCACAGGTTGATCTGCAATTTGCTCAGGCGCCTCCATTTCTTCAACGTTTTGGTCGGGCGAAGGTTGCAATTGGACGTCAACTTCCTCGGGAACCATTTGCGGCTCAGAAGATTCTGCGCAGCCAACCAGCAGCAGTGTTGCTAAAACTAGCGAGAGGGAGCGCATGGAAGGCACAAGCCTGGTCGCTGACTTAAGATTCCCACTCTGCGCAGATTTTCGTGTAAGACCATAAGGCAAAAAAGAAATTTCCAGCTGATGCTCTGGGGGTCCACGATCGGTGCTTGCAATCAACCCAAATGTCGAAATGGGTCAGAGGTGGGGCGTGCGGGACTTGAACCCGCGACCGACGGATTATGAGTCCGCTGCTCTAACCAGCTGAGCTAACGCCCCCAGCCTGCACTCGAGTTTACCCGCCTCCAGAGGCGTTTCTGGGAACCCCTAGAGCAGGTTAGGTATCTTCTGCTCCGCTGCGAGGTTGGCCCTTCGGAATACAAGCGTCACAGCCGTCGAAATCAATACGATGAACAGCGAGTAGAGCGCAGGAACCAAAAGGATCTGGTCTATGCCTGGGTTGTCAATGTAAACGGCAATGATTACCGCAATCGCCAGCGGACCATTATTGATGCCAGTCTCAAGGGCGACTGTTCGAGCATTCATTGGATGCATCTTGAATAGCTTCGTTAGGTAGTAAGCGGCGGTTATTCCAACAAGGCCCATTCCAATAGCTACCGCGTATGTTGGCCACTCCGTGCTCATGAGCAAAGGCCAGTTACGTGGAACCCAAATGATGATTAGGAACGGAATGAACAGCAGTCCAAGCGCACCACCAATTAGCTCTAGAACAGCTCCGATGTTTGCACTCAGCCTGCGAAGAAACATTCCTAGGGCAACCGGCACGATAAGACCGAAGATAACCAGTGCCAGCTCGCTGAATTCAATACTTAGTGACTCATCGAGCCCTAGGAAGTTTGAGTAAATGAACAGTGCGGCTGGAGTCATGATGAATGCCCAGAGGGTCGAATTCACCGTCATGGTGACGCTAAGCGCCAGGTTGCCCTTCGAGAAGTAGGTAAAGAGGTTTGAGGTGGTACCCGCCGGCACGCTACCCATGATCAAAGCCCCGAGCGCGACGAGCATGATGCCCTCGACAGAAGAGAACGGCAGGAGCACCGAGATGATTAGTAGGTAGGTGACCAGCGGCATGATGCCGAACTGAGTTACCCAGCCAATGATCAAGCCCCACGGGCGCCTCAGAGCCAGCCCAAAGTCCTTTGGAGTAAGTCCTGCACCGAGGCCAAACATAATTGTTACGACGAAGATGCGAAGTAGCAGCTCCTCAAATTCGTTGACAACGGTTGCCGCATTTGCCTCTTCGGCCGCCAGGATCATCAGTTCTCTCATGGCTATGCTCCCTTGCTTGTGTCGCTGGATGAGGATGCGGTGGCGAGTGCCCCGTCCCTTAGTTCTCTGCGGAGAATCTTGCCGATTGGGCTCATGGGTAGCTCGTCAACAAAGGTAACCATTGATGGCACCTTGTAGGCAGCCATGTGCTCCCTGCAGTAGGCAATGATCTCTTCCCTCGAAGGCTCTTGGAGAGACGAGACGACGAAGGCCGCAACCTTCTCACCGCTCTTCTCGTCAGGCATTCCAATGACACCCACTTCGGTAACACCATCCATGGCCGCAATGGTCTCTTCGATTTGGTTTGGATAAACGTTGAAACCGCTCACCAAAATCATGTCCTTCTTGCGGTCGACGATGGTGAAGTATCCGTCCTCGTCCATCTCTCCGATGTCTCCGGTGTGGAGCCACCCATCAACCAGAGTGGAATTGGTCTCGTCTTCTCTTTGCCAGTAGCCCTTCATGATCTGAGGGCCCTTGGCCACAAGTTCTCCGGCTTCGCCCTGCTTCACTGGCTTTCCGTTTTCATCAACACAGCGCATGAGTGTCGATGGCACCGGGATGCCAATAGAGCCAATTTTAACCTTTCCACCAAGGGGGTTGAAGGATATAACTGGCGAAGACTCCGTAAGACCGTAACCCTCAACAATTGGAGTTCCGGTTACCTCTTGCCACTTCGTGGCTACAGATTCGTGCAGCGCCATGCCGCCTGCGGCCGAGGCTACGAGATGCTTGGGAGGTCGATCTGTGAACCACCGCTCGTTTAGCAGTGCGTTGAACAAGGTGTTCACTCCGGTCAGCCAGGTCACCTTGTAGTTCTCGAATGCTCTCTTGAGGTTCGATGGTGGCCTTGGAGATGGGACAAGAATGTTTCTCGCGCCGACGTAGTAGAAACCCAGCAGGTTTACGGTGAAAGCGAAGATGTGGTACAGCGGCAGGGCGGTCAGGACGATCTCCTTACCCTCCTGGATGTACTTGCCATTCATCTGAAGCATCTGAATCGTGTTGGAAACCAGATTGCCGTGGGTCAACATTGCACCCTTTGAGACTCCTGTGGTTCCTCCCGTGTACTGCAAGGCTGCAAGAGAGTCCCGTCCAATCCCTTCTAGATAATCCTTGCCCGAAGCCTGGGCCTTGCCCTTAGCTAGTGCGTCTTTGAAAAGCGTGTGAGAGACCTCAACTGGTGGCAGCGACCGACTCCAATAGCGCTGAACCCCCCTTATGACCTTCCCTACAACCGCTGGGAAGAATTCGGAGATCTTTACCGTAACCACGGTCTCGATGTTGGTCTTGCCAATTACCTCTGGAAGCCTGTCGGCAAACATGTCTATGACAACCAGTGCCTTGGCCCCCGAGTCACGGAACTGGTGGACCATCTCGGGTGCCGTGTAGAGGGGATTGGTGTTCACAATCACGCAACCGGCTTTTAGAATTCCGAAGGCCACAACCGGATAACTCAGACAGTTAGGCATTTGAACGGCGACCCTGTCACCCTGCACGAGACCAAGCTCTTCACGAAGGTAAGCGGCGAAATGGTCGGAAAGCTCATCAACCTTTTCGTAGGTCAAAGTGCCATTCATGCCGTTGGGCATTACCTGGGTAAAGGCCTTTTGACCGGAGTACTTCTTAGATGCTTCGCCCATAAGTGAGGGCAGGTGGTGGTGAGGAATCTCCGGTAGTTCTTTTGCTACCTCTTGTGGGTAGTGGTCAAGCCAGATTGCGTCGGTCATGAACTCTCCTTCGTCGACTCGATACCACCGACGAAGCGCCGGCGTTGGAGTCCTCTATGAAGATAATAGGCAAAAAACACCTTGCGCATTTGAGAAAGTTAGTTTTTCCCTAGCCTGGAGCCGGCGGTAACTAGCGGTCCCGCCTCTTTCTAAATTTCTTTGCCTGTCTCTTTACCTCAGCTCGCAGCTCACCTATCTGGCCCATAACGCCTTCTCGGACATCAGAGAGCCGCTCTCGAGCCTCTTGCCCGAGGTCCTCTGCGCGTCGGCGAAGGCCCACCGCATCCTCTCTCCAGTCCTGCAAACGAGCGCGAACTGAGTCGTTTAGGCGTCCAATTGGCAACATGTATGAGGGGCGGTTGTCGTCTGTCGTTGGCACAGCCTCTCCAACCCCCTGGTAGAGGTCTTCGAAGATCTTGAGCGTGCGCTCAATGTCGTGTGAACGAATTAGGTGCAGCGAATTTTCACTTAGCCTGGCAAGTTCTGCCTGATCTGCAGTGAGGATCCTTCTGAGTCTCTCTGCGAGTCGGTCCACATCTCCCGGAGGAAAAAGGTAACCGTTGTCCCCATCGTGAACCAGGTGGGGAAGAGCCATGGCATCTGCCCCAATCACAGGACGGCCGCTAGCCATCGCCTCCATGGTCGCTATTGACTGAAGCTCTGCGATAGAGGGCATCACAAAGACCGTGCAGCGCTCGTAGATTCCCGGAAGCTCCTGATCACTCACGTGACCTAGGAAGTGAACTCGGTCTTCTATCCCAAGCTCACGTGCGAGCGCACCAAGACGCTGACGCTCTCCCCCATCTCCCACCAGCTCCACCTGGAGCTTCGGATGCTCCGTTAGCTTCGCAACCGCTCTTAGAAGGACGTCAATCTTCTTCTCGTCATCCAGACGACCCAGGAACAGGGCCACCGGGTTTGAGTTGTCGGTAGGTGTGCTGTTAGCAAATCTCGAAGCGTCGATACCACAGCTGATGGCTAGGACTCCGCTGACCTTTGCTGCGTCCTCCAGAAGTTCAGCTGCGCGCTTTGTGGGCGTTGTTAGCGCGTCCATCTTTCTGAGGATTCGACCTGCATCAGCCCAAATAATTTTCATTGCCAGCGGGTGCAAGAACTTGGGCAGTAAGGAATAGCGCATCAGGTTTTCAGGCATAACGTGATTCGTGGCTATTACCCTCAGTCGCTGTCTCCGAGCGGCCTGCAGAGCAAACCTGCCAACCATCAAGTGAGACTGAATATGGACCGCGTGGGGTCGAACCTCTCTGAGCATCTTGGCAATCTTCCCAGTCATGCCCCAAGGTTCAGGCCAGCGCAGGGTTTTGTGCTGCGGGACCTTGTGGGAGCGGAGCCTGTGGACAATCATGTCCACCCCGTCATGGTTTTCAATCCGCGGCCCCTCAGAAGTATCAAAGGCGGGGGCAATGATGTGCACCTCGTGCCCCTTGCGAACTAGGCCACCCGCCAGACGTTCGGCAAACCTTGCTGCCCCGTTTATGTCGGGTGCGAAGGTGTCACACGGAATAACGATCCGAAGTGAGCTGGCCATCTACTACCTATCCCCCGACAGTTGCGGGTGAACCTTTGAAAGCAGGAGGACGCCTGCTAAAGCAACGAACCCCGCAATGATAAACCCGATGATGTCAGCAAATTGAGCTTGAGAAGCCTCCCCTAGGATGATGATGGCTATCCCCACGGCAATTGCAGGGTCGATCACAGTGAGACCCGCAATAACCAAGTCCGGGGGGCCCGAAGCGTAGGCATTTTGCACGAACCAACCACCCAGGAAGGTAGCACCAACCAAAGAGGCTGCGGCTAGGAGTGTTAAGAGGTCAAAATCTGCCTGGTAGAGCCTTTGAATAACAACCTTGGCAAGTGACGCAACAAACCCGTAAAGCACGCCCGCTCCCGAGATGTAGGTAAGGGCACCAACCTGCCCCCTTGTGAGGGCAAAGCCAAACCCGAAAAGAAGCAGCAGTAAAAAGAGAATGCCGACTACCTGGAGCAGCTTTTCATTGCTCATCTCGACGTTGATTGCCGAGGAGGCTGCAAAGGTAACGAAGGAACCAACGCCCAACATCGTCAGCGCAATCGCGGAGATGGTCTTCACGTCAAGCTTGATGCCGTAAATCCGAGCATTTAATACAGAGGTAATGATCAGTGCAATGGCACCAATGGGCTGCACAACGATGAGGGGGGCTAGGGCTAGGGCGCCGAGCTGAAAAAGAACTGCCAGCACCAAGAAAGTGGTTCCCGTTAGCCACCTAGGCCGCTTGAGTAGATCAATGATCTGACGAATGTGAAGTGAGCCAATTTTGGGCTGATCAGGGGCGTGGTGCTTGGTTACCGCATCGTTTTGAAACTGAGCTCCCAGAGACAAGAAGGCAGCCCCACAGATAGCGAGGAGAATGGCGAGTGCTCTTAGCAACTCAGGTGAAGACAAACTGACACTCCCGTCTGCAGAGCAGCCCTACCAGCCTAAACCACCGCGGTTTTTGATTGTAGATTTGAGCCATGACCGTCCTGCCAATCCGGATAACCGGAGAGCCTGTGCTTCACGAGAGAGCCTTGGACGTGCAAGAAATCACCTCTGAGATTAAAGAGCTAATCTCAGACATGTTTGACACCATGGACAAAGCTCCGGGCGTGGGTCTGGCTGCCCCCCAGGTTGGTGTTGGGTTGCGGATATTTGTCTTTGACTACGAGGTTGAAGACACGCGGTTTCGCGACGTGGCAATAAACCCTGTGCTAGAGATTGAGCCCTACGACGAGGCTGACCCGGACGAAGATCTGGAGGTTGAGGGGTGCCTTTCCATCCCCGGCGAGAGATTCCCACTAAAGCGCTCAGAAAGAGTCGTCCTCAAAGCCACGGATGAATCTGGGGAGCACTACGAGATCGCTGCTGAGGGCTGGCTGGCGAGGATCTTCCAACATGAGTTTGACCACCTAAATGGAACCCTCTACGCGGACAGGCTCATTGAGCCCTACCATTCAGAAGCTCTGGAGGTCATCGAAGAAAATGGCTGGGGACTTTCGGGCAACAGCTGGATGCCCGGGATTGACTACTTAGAGCCCTAGAGCGCGCAATCCAGCTGCGACCAGTGCACCGGCCAATACCACCAAGATGTAGGGCGCTCGAATAGCTAGCAGAACCGCGGCAACTGCCAGCGCACCAAGCCTTGCATCAATCACTATTTGACCCTCCGTGCTGAACCCCTGGATGGCCACCAAAGCAGCTAGCAGCGCGACAGTTACCCTGTCGGCAAAGCCTCTGAAGCGCTCGGTAATGAACCTCTCAGGCACAAGGTAACCGAGCAGCTTCCAACTATAAACGGCGAGGGAGGCCAGGATGACTGTCAAAATCATCGCTTACCTCCAAACGGAATAAGTGCCACACCAGCTGCCAGCAAAATTGGAACGCCAGATGGTAAGACGGGGGTCGTGATTATGGCAACGAAGGCGCCAAGTGCTGCTAGCTGCCTCTGGTTTCTGAGCCTTGGCCACAGAAGTCCCAAGAAAGCTGCGGCTGCTGCGGCATCCAATCCAAATTCCTCAACCGAACCGATTAGATTCCCTGCCAGAGCACCAATCAGAGTGGCCGAATTCCAGAACACAAACACCGCTACGCCTGTTGCCCAGTAGCCAAACCTCTGATCCTTGGGCTCAATCTGAGCCGCAGAGACGGCGTTCGACTCGTCGATGGTGAGCTGCGCGGTTAGGACCTTGAATAGCCCCCTGGGGCCGAGAACAGTCGTGAGTCTTAGAGCGTAGAAGGAATTCCTGATACCCATAAGCCAAGCGCTAGTAATTGCGGTTATTGGAGCTCCACCAGCTGCCACAACACCGACAAACGCGAACTGCGAGGCACCAGAGAACATGAGAAGGCTTAGCAGCATCACCGACAAGACATCGAGTCCTGCGGCGACGCCAATCGCGCCAAAGGAGATTCCATAGAGACCGGTTGCGAGTCCAACCGAGATGGAGGTGGAGAGAACCGCTCGATTCATGGTCACCTCTGAGAGTTTGCTCCCCGGCCTGGACTCGAACCAGGAACCCTTCGGTTAACAGCCGAATGCTCTGCCAATTGAGCTACCGAGGAATAAGCCCCTAGGGGCCTTAGAAACATTAGCAGAAAACTTCTCTAGCGCATAAGTGCTCGGCGCTCAGCCTCGAGGCTCATCAGCTGCCGCTGGATCTGATCAATTTGATCAGTGCTGGACGAGCCTTC
>JADHKY010000015.1 GCA_016780945.1 Aquiluna sp.
GCGGCGAGAACAAGCACGCTTAGCAAACTAGCATCTAAGCGTGATTTCAGCGCTAAACCGGTTGGCTCTTCGGGTGCACTCCTCCCGCAGCCTCACACTGCTTGCCGGCTTTGCCATCACCGCCCTGGGTGCACTGCTTCGATTTGGCAATAACGCCAATCCTGCGACGCTGATTTTTGATGAGACCTACTACGTAAAAGACGCCTACACCCTCGGTCTTTTTGGTTCTGAGCGGACCTGGCCAGAAGATGCCAACCTCGACTTCGAAGCCGGCAATACAGATGTCTTTGAAAAGGTCGGCTCCTACGTAGTTCATCCCCCCTTTGGTAAGTGGATTATCTTCCTGGGGCTTCAGCTATTCGGGGCAGATAGTCCATTTGGTTGGCGCTTCTCCACTGCACTGCTTGGGACCTTAGTAATTCCTCTTGTGATTTTCATCGCATGGCGCCTAATCGGGTCGAGGGTGTTTGCTCTTCTTGCGGGTCTGTTTATCGCGCTTGAGGGTCAGTCAATCGTGATGTCGAGAACCGCGATTCTGGACGGCATCCTCACCTTCATGGTCGTGCTTGGGTTAGCCATCTTGGTGCTCGCAGATAGCTGGTGGCGAGACAGGGTCTCGACCAAGGGCAGAGCGGCCCTAACAATTCAACCCTGGCTGATACTCCTTGGGGTTGTAATGGGGCTTGCAAGCTCAGTGAAGTGGTCAGGGCTTTATTTCCTAGCCTTTTTTGGCATCTACACCTTCCTGTCGGATCTCAGGCTTCGAAGAAAACTGAACCTTCGCCTATTGGGAGCATGGTTGCAGGGTCTAATAAACGCGGTAACTCTTTTGTCGTTTGGAATTGCTGCCTACATCATCAGCTGGTCCGGATGGATCCTTGGCACCGATGGCTGGGGAAGGCAAGCCGAGGGGACTTGGTGGCAGTCGCTCTGGGCCTATCACCAAAATGCATTCTCGTTCCATACCAATCTGGACAGCGAGCACCCCTATGAGGCAAATGCATTCCAGTGGCTATTGGCGCTGAGGCCAACAGCTTTCTTCTTTGAGCGCTTTGAGGACGCCGAGATCTGTGGCGCGCTCGGGGACTGCACCGTCGCGATTACGGCAATCCCGAACCTGGTGGTCTTTTTTGGTGGACTGCTGGCCCTACTTTGGCTAATGCCCAGGGTCTTCTCCGACCGCACCGCACTGGTGTTGGTTCTTGGTTTCCTAGCGGGCTGGCTGCCCTGGGTCATCTATCTAGACCGCACGGTGTTCCAGTTCTATACCGTCGTGCTGATGCCGTTTTTTGCCATTGCGCTGGCCTATGTTCTCCACCACTACTGGCGCACCGGCGTCATCAGAGGCTGGCGGCTCAAGCGTGAGCGCAGAATCAGCTACTTGGTGCTAGCCACGGTCATTGTGGCCCTCTACTTCAGCAGCATCTGGATGGGGCTTGCGACTCCCGACTGGGTCTGGCGAATCCAGATGCTGCTACCGATCTGGATCTAACTCTTTTTCTCGCGGTTTTTAGATGTAGCTGCCAGCGACCAAATGGTGGTGATCAGCAGCGTAATCAAAATGACAAAGAGTGAGAGGTCTGTGCGGATCTCGGGGATCAAGGTGAAGCTTTCCCCGCCATTAATAAACGGAAGTTCGTTTTTGTGGAGGGCGTGAATCACTAGCTTCAAGCCAATCCAACCCAAGATCGCGCTTAGCCCAACACCTAAATACTTCAGTCTCTCCATCAGTCCGCCGAGGAGGAAGTAGAGCTGCCTAAGACCTAGCAGCGCAAAGACATTGGCCACAAAGACGATGTAGGGGACATCGGTGAGGCCGTAGATTGCGGGAATGCTGTCGAGGGCAAAGAGCAGGTCAGTGAAGCCAATCGCAATCATCACCATCAAAAGCGGGGTCGCAAGGCGCTTTCCAGAAACCTTGATGATCATCTTGTTGCCGTGATACTTATCAGTTGCGGGGATGAACTTCTGAATCGTTGAAATTAGCTTGCCGCCGGCGTAGTCGTTATGCCCACCCTCTTTGAGCCCGTCGTAGGTGTCTTTGAGGAGCTTGAGCGCCGTGAAGAGCAGGAACGCACCAAATACATAGAATGCCCAGCTGAAGTTCTCAATGAATGCTGCGCCCAGCAGGATGAAGATAAACCTCAACACCAGCGCCAACCCCACACCTATCAATAGCGCCTGGCTTCGCAGCTCCCTCGGAACAGCGAACTGGGTAAAGATAACAAGGAATACAAAGACGTTATCGACCGAGAGCGATTTCTCGGTTATGTAGCCCGCGAAGTACTCCTGGGCAAACTGTGGACCCCAGACGCCACCAATGACGAAGGTGAACAGCAGCGCCAAAATGATATAGATAGCCGACTGAATCGCAGATTCTCTAAAGGTCGGCTCATGAGGGTTTCTGACCTGGTAAATAAAGTCAACTGCTAGGACGGTGACCAAAATCAAAAAGGTCGCGACCCAGACCCAAATATCTACGTTCATTACTCCCTAAGAATGAGGGTGGAATAAACCCTCTGCCACCATTGTAGATAGTGTTATCACCCCTATAGAGAGCGTTGATGAAAGTACTCGTATCAGGTTCCAGCGGTCTAATCGGCACTGAACTTCTAAAGCAGCTCAAGGCCGCCGGTCACCAACCCATTCGTCTTGTCAGGACAACACCCAAGAGCGACAACGAGTTTCAGTGGTCACCTCAGGAGGGCAGGATCCCTGAGGGCATCATGGAGGAAGTTGATGCCGTGGTGAACCTAAATGGCGCAACCACCTCTCGAATTCCTTGGACTCCGGGCTACGTGAAGAAGCTAATCAGCTCCAGGCTTCTCTCCACAAGGCTGCTAGTAGAGGCGATAAACGCCGCAAAGACTCCGCCGAAGGTTTTTGTGTCTGGCTCTGCGGAGGGCTACTACGGAAATGGCGGCGACAAGGTCCTCACCGAGGAAAGCCCGCTCGGGACAGGGTTCATGGCAGAGCTTACAAACGACTGGGAGCAGGCGGCCAAGAAGGCCAATATCCGCACTGTCCTCATCCGCACCACTCTCGCAATGAGCAAAAACGCGATTGCCCTAAAGCTAATCAAACTGATGATCAGCCTGCTGTTTGTAAAGTCGCTGGGAAACGGCAAGCAGTGGTGGGCCTGGATCACCGTCGAGGACCACGCCCGAGCAATAGTTCACCTGATTGAAAACCCCAATGCACAGGGGCCTTACAACCTCGTCGCTCCCGAGCCGGCAACCTGCGAGCAGATTTTTGCTGCGCTCGGCAAAGAACTCAGGAGGCCAAACCTCATCAGAATTCCAGCCTGGGCAATGAGGCTAACTGCAGGTTCGGCCGCCGACCAGATTCTTCTTACCTCACACCGAATGAGCGCAGAGAAGCTGCTGGCTACTGGTTTTGAGTTCAACCACCCAACTCTTAGTCAGGCGGCGAGCTACACCGTTCGCTAGTTACTTAGCTGCTGGCTTCTTGGCTGCTGGCTTCTTGGCAGCTGGCTTAGTTGCTGTTTTGGCAGCAGTTGGGGTCTTCTTTGCAGCTGGCTTGGCAGCGGTCTTAGCAGGTGCCTTTTTTGCAACTGGCTTGGCCGCTGGCTTTTTGGCAACCGGCTTGGCTGCTGGCTTCTTAGTCGCAGGCTTAGCGGCAGGCTTTGCAGTTGTAGCCTTCTTGACCTTGCTTACCTCGCTGGCAACCTTCTGCGCGCCCTTCTCGACCTCAGTGAGAGCATCGCCGGCAAGATCCTTGGCTGCGACCTTTACCTCTGCAGCGGACTGACCAACAGCTTTAGCTGTGCGGCCAAAAAACTTTCTAATTGAATCGCCTAGACCCATTTGTATTTATCTCCATTCGAACAAACGACTGAAGCTTATGTGAGGAATCTCTAGATGGCCCTGCGGCGTGCCAAGATTTCGTCGATGTCTTTACTCGCCAGCACTCGCCGCGGCTTCGAAATGTCGATCACATCGGCAACCGGCTTCTCTTCAAGCAGGTTGCTTCTCTTAGCAAGTGGTTCGGGCAGCGGGTTTGGGCTCCACTCCCGTGATCTAGCCCTCGCTCTTGCAGCGCTCGAGCGGACATCTTGCCGAGACTTGTGAAGCCTCTTTGCAATCGCTTGGGCCTGGCTAGCAGCTGCGCGGGAAACCAAGAGGCTCAAGGTTGAGAAAACGCCCGCTGCGGCGGCTAGAAACCAGAAGCTCGAGTCGACTGCAGCTGACATGGCTGCGGCTATGAGACCCAAAAGAAACAGCGCAAAGAGGACTGAAAATCCGCGCTGGGTGGCAAGAAGTCTTGCGAGTCGGTCGTGGTCGGTCAGGACCCTGTTGCGGTTCACCTCTCGAGCTTCCTTGCGCATCAGGCTGGTTGTGGCCTTGAGCTGCGCACGCTGGGTGTAACCGGGAACGAAAATTATCAACCAGACGATTGCGGCGATAACGAGAGTTACGCCACCTAATCCAACTGGTAAGTCCATGGCTATAAAGATATGGGGCCAGCTGGCAATCGGGCGCTATTGCGAGTGCGTGTTCTCGAGTCTTGCCAGCATGGAGCCTTTTCGCTCCTCGGATGTGATGGCAAAAATGCGGTGATCGCGCCACTGGCCGTCGATGTGAATGAAGCGCTCCTTGAGCCCCTCTTCACGAAGCCCCAACTTCTCAACGACCCTCAGGCTCGCGCCGTTCTCGGGCCTGATGTCGATTTCTACCCTGTGAAGGTGTTTCTCGTCAAAGAGGTGGTCAATCGTGAGTGCGACGGCAATCGGCATGGCTCCACGGCCGGCAAAGTCTTTACCTATCCAATACCCGACGCTGGCCGATGAAACTGAGCCGTAAAGAATGTTTGCAACATTGATCTGGCCGGCCAGCTGGCCATCAACTTCGATTATGAATGCAAGGCCCGTGCCCTTGCGCTGTTGATAGAGCAGATTGCTCACCAGGTCCCTTGCATCCGCCGGATACCTGATCCCAGGGGTGGTTGCCTCCCAGGGAGATAGCCACGCCCGGTCCTTCACAAGGAGTGACTGCAACTTCCGAGCGTCGCGCTTTTTCAGTTGCCTCAGTTCAACTGAACCAAATTTAAGCGCGCCGCTAATCACGCTGGCAAGATTACCCCTATGGATTACCAAGGCAAGAAAGAGTTAAGAGCGCAGCTGACTGGGGCAAGGCCTCACTCATCTGAAGGTCTCACTGAGCAACTTGCTGCAATCTTCTCTTCCTCTGGCGCAAAGACCATCGCAAGCTACGTGCCACTTGCAAATGAACCAGATGTCTCTGAGTTCAATCGGCTTGCTGCGCAGAGCGCGACCCTGGTTTTGCCGAGGATCATTGGAGATAGCTTGGAATTCGCATCAGGCGAGCAGGTTCAGGGGCCATTTGGCATCTACCAACCCGCAGGTGAAGCCGTCGAACTTGCGAGCATTGAGCTAATGCTTGTTCCTGCCCTGGCGGTGGATGAGAAGGGTAATCGGCTTGGCAAGGGCAAGGGTTTCTATGACAGGGTCCTTGGTTCATTTAGAGGCTTGAGCGTCGCGGTGGTGTTTGACAGCGAGGTCATTGAGGCGGTTCCCAGTGAGCCCCACGACCAGAGGGTGGCAATGATTGCAACACCGCTGAGAACAGTCATTGTTGGCTAAACTTCTCAGGCTATGCCTACCTACGCCTACTCCTGCAAGTCTTGCGAGCACGTCTTTGAGATGCAGCTGAGCTTCAGCGATAAAGACCCCGCAGAGTGCCCTAAGTGTGGCGGGGAAATTAGAAAAGTCTTTGGGAACCTAGGGGTTAGCTTCAAAGGCTCAGGCTTTTATAAAACCGATTCTGCAGCCAAAGCACCTGCAAAGAGCGAGCCAGCTCCCTCTAGCGACTAGCCCCAGTGCGGGGGCTTATCGTCCCTGAGCCTGTCGTCGTTTGAATCATCACCGTCGCCCCAACCCTCAGGACGGTCCTCAGATGCGGGCTCATCGAAGAGTGGCTCGACACGGCCGTTCAGATCTAGTCCCAGCTTCATGGCAATCCTGTTTGCCACCTCCTGAGGTTGAGCAAATATCTCGAAAGCGTGAACCCTGGTGTATTGCCAGCCCATTGCTCTCAAGAGACCTGGTCGCAACCTGAGCTTTTCTTCCCAGCTCTCCCCCGCGAGCGACCAATCCGCATCAATCACGATCGCACTCTTGCCCCTCGATGCCACAAGCGCGATACGTCCAGCAAAGTTCAGGTTCACCTTCAAGCCAAGTTTCTCGAGTCGCTTCGCAAGGTCTGAAAGCAGCGGGTCTGGATCTCCATCCAGCACGTCTGAGAGGAAGCTTGGGGCAATCAGGTCCTTGAGCCACTTCTGGTTCTCTGGAAGCGAGCCGCCGGCGAAGTCCTCGAAGTTGTAGCAGGAGACCACGCTGAGGCGCTTTCTTGCAGAGACAATTTGATTCACCATCCAACGTCCGGCGCCAGGAGAGTTGAAGTCGCCAAGGGTTCCGGAGATCCGGCCCTCGGGAGTCCGGCCAAAGCCAACCGAGAAAATCACGCGGTCTGCGAGCCGGTGGGTTAGCTCGCTCATAGTTACCGACTCAAAGCGTTCCCGGCCGTGGGCATCAAAAAACTCCGCGATTGCGGGCTGCTCCCTGACCGCCTCGGAGACCCTCTGGTCAATTCGATCGGCGTGAGACTTTGATGCGGTGACAACCATTAGGGACTCATCTGGGTGCCAGCGAGCGTGAGAGATCACCAACTCGACTACCTTTTCAACCTCCGAGTCCATGGACTCGGTAGCACCTTCAATGGTCGACTCCGCGTTAGCACCCTCGGTTACCTCGAAGTGTTCGAAGTTGTGCTCCCCGAAGAGCTGACCAACGGTTGGCTCCAAAATAATCTCGTCATCGTAGAAGTTTTGGTTTAGGTAGCGACCCAAGACCTGGCCATTCATTCGGTAGCTTCGGCTAATTAGCTCGTGCCCGAACCTCGACTCCACCAGCTCATAGACCGAAGGCCTGTCGGACTCATGACTGTCCTGGTTGGCCCTGGCCACAGTGTCAAAGTTCTCTGGGGCTGCAATTTCTGGGTCTCCGAAGGCAATCACCTGATCGGCTTTGGTGAGCGCAAATATCGTCTCGGCGGCTCCGGCTGAGGCAGCGTCGAGCACCAGCACCGTGTCAAAGCTGTCGCTTGCCGCTAGCTCCCAGATTCGGTAAGGCGAAACCATCACGGCCGGCACCAGCTGCTGCCAAAGGGTGCCTCCCGCCATTAGCCCCTCTTTGAGGGTGATGCTTCGTTTCCTGAGCTGGTCACGAAGTTTGTCCGCGGACGCCGGTTGCTTTTGGATACCGGCCTTCCAACGCTCTGAGAGGGCTGCTCTGACGGTGTTTCCACCCTCAGCGATGACCCTCTGACCTGAGGTCTCAAACGCTTCCTCGAGCTCTGCCAGGTGCTTGGCGTCGTACTCAAGAATCTCGGGGTTCCGCTGCACAATCGCCTCAAGCGCCGATTGCCACCATGCCAGCTCGAACTCCAGCTGCACCTGGTGACTTCGTGGGTTCAACAAAGACAGCTCTTTGGATAGCTGTCCGAGACCTGCGTCGCTGAGCTTTTTGACGATTGGTTTGCGATCGAGGTACTGGTCCAGATACTCGGTCTGGGTTGCGAGCTCTTCAAACCTAGAACCTAGCTCGTCGAAACTAAGCCTTGTGAGCAGCGGACGATCTGGGTCGGGATCGAGATGCTTGTCCAGAAGCGCGATTACCTCGCTGATGGTCTCAAACTTTGCCTGGGTCTCCGCCAGACCCAAAGGCACGGTCGGTGGCGCCTGAGTCTTGTTGTGCTTCTCCCATAGCTCACGCTGCTCTTGGGCGTCCTTGAGCGCTTGGTGGAGATTGCTTACCGAGGTCCCGGGCCGAAGAAACTCTTTGGCCAACTTCTTGAATCTTCTTCGCTGAGCGCCAGATAGCTCGGTGCGCTCCGAGCGACCCGCGGTTGCCTTGATGAGATCGTGCAGTGGCCGATCGAAGATGCTGGGTAGGAACTTATCCAAGGTATAGCGGACACCGAGCAGCAGCCTCAGCTGCTCGGCCCACTGCTCAACACTTTCGCACGGAGTTAGCTCTAGATCTGCGAGGTAGCGATTGATCTGGTAACTAAGAGTCCGCCAGTTCTCTCCCGCGAGCTCTCTAACCGCGGCAAGAGCCTTGGCAATTTCGTCTTGAGTTTCAAACCTTGCCCCATACCAGGGAGAGCTCTTTGGACCATATTCAAAGACTCGAGCCTCATGGGCCTGTGCCAAGAGCTCAGGTGCGGTTGACCTAATGGTCCCCAGAAGCTCCGGCTTAATCCGGGCGGCATTGACTGGAGGGTTTGCGCCTCCTGCAAGCTTGGCAAGCTCCTCGAGCGCCTCTATCAGCGAGATGCCCAGAACTGAGTCACTTGTGGCAACGGCATTGAAGTAATGCTCGATGGCCGCCTGTGCTTTTCGGTGCTCAGCTTTTGCCTCGAGCAGCACCCCAGGAGTCGCCTTTTCGTTTCTCGATATGGCTGCCACCACGTCATTCCAGGCGTCATTTGCTCTGATTGCCAGGCCTCCCAGCCCGTGGCTGCTGAGCCGCTCGGCAAGCTCATCAAGGGTCTGTTCCCTTGGAGCAACCACCAGCGTCCTGCGACCGTCGAGGGCATTGTTGGCTAGCAGATTCACAACGGTCTGGAGATAGCCACAGCCCGGCAGAGTCCTTACGGCAAAAGATTCACCCTCGTGGGCTCTGCGCAGCACAAGCCGCTGCGAAGTATCGGCCTCTGCGACCAAGGTGACAGGGGACTCAGACACCACAGGAGCCTTGCCCTGGTCGCCAAGAAGTGTCGCCAGGGATCTCAAATCCTCAGGCAGGTCAAGCTGGGAAAGCCTGATTAGGTCCGGCACGAAGTTGCCCAGCACTAGCAGCTTCTCGATCTCTGCCTCCGTGCTCTGGAGATACTGAGAGACAAGCGCCAAGGCGCCAACTGGAATCAGGTCCGACTGTCCCGTTGCAACTGCGATCAGATCCGACTCCTTGAAGTCCGGACGATGTTGTGCAATGAGCTCAGTGACTGCTGGATTCAACACCGGCAGCTCCGAGATACGCAGTTCATAATCGTCTCCGCGAACTAGCAGGTGTGCCCGCCAGAGCAGGATGGGAAGCTTTTTATCGTCGATACTCACAAGCCCACCGGCAACAAAGAGAGCCTCGGCGCCAAAGGTCTGCTCGATGCGCTGGGCTTTCCTCAGGATGCGTTTTGTGGCGCTCAGTGCTCTCGCCAGCGCGACTCCATCCCGCACAAGGTTGCCGATGATGGTACTTCGTGCGGAGACAAGCTGGGCAAGACCGCCAGGATGGGCCCTTGCCAGGTCGACCTGACCAAAGCTGGAGGGTTCAAACCTAATGAGTGGATTAGTTCCACCAATGCCTGCAAACTGCTCTTGCCAGAGCTGCAGCTGCTGCGAATGGTCCACTGCCCAAGCCTAAATCTTGATGGTCCCTTCTCCCCTTAGCCTTGGCCGAGGAGAATCAGATCAAACTCCGCTAATCTAGAACCTCTTTTGGCCTCGTAGCTCAGTGGATAGAGCAACGGTTTCCTAAACCGTGTGATTTTTCCAGATGAGAAAATCACTTGAGTTTTATTTTTTCCAGTTAAATGCTGGTCAAAAGCGGTTTTCCGAATGCCATTTGACGAAGTTCTCCGCCTTGAGAAGCTAGCAAATCCCAAAAGAAGCCCGAAAACTAGCTCGCCTCCTGCTCGACCTGGGCCACCAACCTCCGAAGATCTTCAATGGATTTATGAATGTAATGGTTTTGGGTCGTGCTGACACGGGCGTGGCCCAGGAGATAAAAGCCCCGTAATCGTAAGTGGTCTGAGGGCTTCAGTAGCCGTTCTCGACTAAGAATAGATTGTGGCCACGAGCTTTGCGCCCCCGCCCTCGGCAACAGTCAAGGAATACTCATCCTCCGTAAGCTCCGCGAGAATGCTCATGCCAGTTCCAGCCTTTGAATTCCTCGACAGCGGGCCGGTGCCATTATCGACAACTACCAATTTAAATACACCCGAGTCAGCCTCGCTTAAGTGGATGTCTATCTTGGTTGCCGACCCATGACGCACCGAATTTGTGACCGCCTCTTGAATAAGCATGAAACAGACATTTTCCTGAATAGGAGAAAGCCCCTGGCAAAGATTGTTTATGGTTACCTTTGCCATAAAAGCCCATTTTTCCGTCAAACTGACCAATCGGGCAGCCAATGGTGTTTCGGTCTCGACTACAAATTCGTCCCGTGCCCGATTGATAATTTCAAGGACTTCTTGCTCAAGTGCCAAAAAGTCAACGGCTTGCTCACTAGCCTGAGAAAGCTGAAGAGCCAGCACGTCAGACTGCACGGCTCCGTGCAGTTTTTGAGAAAGCCTGCGATATGCCAAAGCTCGGAAGGCTTGATTTAGAGAACCCGTATCACCCTTGAGAAGCATGTCTCGGTATCGACCAGCTTGCTTCTCGGGGTTGAAAAAAATCAGCGACGCAGCGCCGGCGATGAGGGAAATGATTGCCGTATTTAGAACTAGACCCGCCACATAACCAACCAATTGAATGGAGTCCTCAAGATAAAGCTGATTTACAGAAGTAATTGGTAGCGACATCAATGAGGAAAATAGAAAGATTGCCGTCAGTCCACTACCTATGCGGCGTTTGGACCAGCTCAATTGGGCCAGCTTTGTGGCAAGGCTGAGCATCAGAAAACTCACTAGGGCAGGAATCCAAGCTGACTCACCTCGGTCCAGTAGAAAATTCACTATCCAGAACGAGGATGAGTAGGCAAAAGCTACTAGCACAGGTGTCCCGAAAGGCCTGAGACCCAAAGCCTCTGAAGTGGTTCCCCGAATGACAAAGTATCGTTTTGCAGGCCTGGTCAAGTAGGAAAGAGACTTTGAAAGAGGCTTAATACAGTCTCGTATTACTCGCTCCAAGGCTTCCGCTCCAGTGATGCCCTTCTCGCCTCGCAAACGAAGAAAAGTTGCAGAAACATTTTCAGACAAGTCATCAAAAATTTGCATCAACTGGGCGGTTAGCTCCGATTGATCAATTGGCCTTACGCTTCGCTCTAGCTGTAGCCTTCGCCTAACCCTGGAGCGTCTTCGCGCTCTTTCTAAAATAGATGCCACTGGAATCAAAATTGCTCCTGCAGCGGAGAAAAGTAATAATTCTCCTGGGCGAATTAGCTGGTTCAAACCCCACAGCCACATGTCCAAAGCCCATCTAAAAAGGTAAAACAAAGCGCCTAGGGCAGCTCCGAAGCCGAAAACCAGAATGGGATTAGCGGGTCGCTCTCGAATCGAAGAAAAAATACTCCGATGAGCGAGTTCAATGGTGAACATAACAAATCCAAATAAGAAAAAGTTTTGGAGTAGAAAGGTGGCGTAGTCCTCGTAAGTCGATGCCCCTGATAGTCCCAAGCTAACTATTAGAACAAGTGGCACTCCCAAAAGAACAAATTGCAGTCGGTCCAAGAGCCACGGGCCCCCAACACTGCTCAGGCCATCTCTCAGAGCTCGCATCTCAATCGCTTCGGCCACCAAGAACTACTCGAGCAAGGTGAACCCGCTGATTCCTGTCCATGTGAGAGGGAACCCCAAGTGCTTTAGAAATTCGATTAAGCGAGATTGCAACCGATTCCTCCGTTATCCCCCGGATTCTGGCAATTTCTTTGTTGGAGTGACCAAGTGCAAGTAATGAGAGGGTTTCCATCTGTACGTCCGTTAGCTTCGCTAGTGGACCGGTGCGCTTGGTCTCAGTTCTGCCCTTTTTCTCTAAGGATGAATAAATAGCTTTTGTGAGCTCGCTAATCTCGGATATTGAGGACTTCGTGAGGTAGACGTGATTCTCCGCCAAAACTGGAGACTTTCCTCCGCTAATTAATCTTGGGTCTTCGTAACTGGTCAGATAAACGACCCCTAGATCAGGGTTTGACTTTTGCCAAAGAATTGAGACATCAATACCGTTAATTGTTTCGCCAAGGTGTAGGTCGGCGATCAGCACGTCTATCTTGGCGGTTTCGATGAGCTCCAAGGCCTCCAAGGCCGTTGACACAGAGAACACAATTTCCATGTTCTCCTGACCGAGCGATGTTCCAAGTGACAATCTCAGGAGACTGTTGTCCTCAACTATGCCAACTTTGACATTTTTCTTTGTCATTAGTCCTCTACCTGTTAGGGAAAATTATCGCATTCCTCTATGACGCGACATTGAGTGAATTAGTGAAATTGGTTATCCGGAAATTGTCGATTCAGAGTAAAAATACTTTCCCCCTGAGACCTCAATCTTGTTGAAATTCTCGAATATGTAATCCATCCCCGGAGCATTTGGGTCGAATTTATTGATCCAGTCACAGTTTGTGAAATAGCCACCGTTCACAATCTTGTCCTCGGAAATCATTCCACGCTCCATCATCAGCACCATGGCTGCCGTTTGGACATAAGTATTTGCCTTAAGTGGCATTCCAGGGTCCCCGCGGAGATCCAAATAGGCTCGCTTCAGCATTGTTTGGACATAGTCGCTTCGGCCATCGTCCTTGGCTGCCATATAAACCCCAAAGTAATCTGCTGTGCCTTCAGAGAACCATCTGAGGTCATTCATGTCGTCCTCTTGACGACCCAGGACAGGACTGCATTGTCTCAGCAAGTATTTCTGCATACCGTGGTAAGTCTCATGGAAAAACACTTGTTTGAGTGTCAGCTTGTTCCACTCTCCTGACCATGCAACGACCGCCGCGCGGGATTCGAAACATGGGTCCGGAGCGGTAGCGACATTTGCAGATCCGACTATCCACCGCTCTACTCGGGCGGCACCTTCATCAAAATCGCGCACTTCTCTCGGATCGCATCCTTGCAAGCCTGCTTGCCAGTCCTTGAAATAGTCAGCCACTTCTTTTTTCTCGCTTGCGCTTAGGACGTCGCTGTATTGCAAGAAAGGATCACCATCGAATACCTGCGGGTCAGGATTATCATCCAGGGCGTAACCAATTGGCCAAACCAGGCCAAGGAAATCTGTGGGTGGACTTATCATTTTGCTAGTAGCCGCATTTACCCAACTGAGAACCTCATCGGAGCTCACGCCATCTGCAAAACTCTTCGCAACTCTTGCGGGTGCACGTTCAGCGACCGGCTCAGGATTCTCTGAATCTTCAACCTCGGATGTTTCTCGAGCTTGCTCATCGTCTGAAGCTCCGTTACTTGAACCCTCTCCGCCTGTTCCAGTCTCTGCGGCTTCACCTGCCTCTTCAACACCTGAATCTTCAGCTTCACTTACCCCAGAATTGTTCTCAATATCTGGAGTTGAACTGCCGTCCTCTGAACTAGATGGTGCCATTTCTGCATCTGTTGAATCTTCAGAGCAGGCCGTAAGCCCTGTCAAAGATAGGACTCCTATCAGACTTATGGCCGCCAATCGATTTCCAGTTTTTCCAGATAAACCTGATAAGAATCTATAGATTTTCATCAATGGTTTCCTCCCCAATCTGATCCGTTTCTGCTTTCCACCAAATGCTTGTTACTTGGTGGTTAGATTTATCGTTTCTCTGAGCTCTCGGTTGATGTAAATCCGAACTGCGACATCGACTCCAGCACCGGTGAACTCAACAATTCGTTCAAAATCAGATGCAAGTTCGGGAACAATCACCCAATCTTTACCAACCTTTGCGCTAAGTCTTTTGCCGGCATATCCTTTGGCATAGATTGCGACGTAGCCCTTAAACGAACCGGCATTGACTTTCGCGTTGTCCACTATGGGTTCGACAATCGGCTCTATCTTTTCCACTACGGTTATCGCACTCAGGGCAGTGAGCCTGCCGAAATCTGAGGAGATGACAAGGTTTTTCACCCCCGGCCCTACTCCTGCAGGCACAACAAAGGAAAAGCCATCCGCGCTAATCGAGCTAAGTTCAGCTGCAATTCCATCAATGGTGCACTCGTTGACAGTCGCGAGCCTGATGCCGGAGACAACCACTGTTTCACCCACGGCGACAAATCTTTCGGAGTACGTCATAGGGATTGGTCCTTGATATGGAGTTGGTGCCTGTGCAACTGGCGCTGGCGCTGGAGCTAACTTGAACAAAGGAGCGGAGTAACCAAATTGGGCCAGAGATCCGACCAAACCGGTATCGCCAATTCCGCAGGTACCTGTGCTGAAAGTTGTCGAAGAATCAGATCCATCCCTGGTGCCGTTCCAGTTAGTCGCCGCGTCTGCTGCGTTGGTATCAAAAGATTGCGACAAAAAGTCAGCTGGGACACAAACGTAGTAGAAACCGTCTGTGCTTCGAGAGTCACCCGATGCGGTAAACGAAGGTCCCGCGACTGCAAACTGAAAGGAGGTTCCAACGAAAGTCTCTGGACCGAAAGCAAAGCCTTGACCGTTGGTGGACACCAATCCTCCAGCAAGAGGGGCTGCATTTGGTGAGACCATCATGTTTAGGTTTGCTGGGACGGTGGTAAACACCATTTCACCGCTGGTGACAGAGCCAGCCATGTCGGCCCCGCATTGGTTTGAACTAACAGTTCCATCCTCACCGAAGCCAACATCGCATTGCTGCCACCAAGTGTCACGCGAGATTCCCTGTGAGGTAGCCATTGCAACCCCGTTCAAAGTGGTGATAACCCGTTCTGAAACCGTGGAAACACTCCACTTATTGGCATCAGATGGGGTGAGAGCAGGGTTTATACGAACTGGAGTATCTGCAATAGCCAGATTGAAATCTATGTCCCCTTCACCCTCACCAAAGCTCAATCCAAAATGAGTGCCGTCGGTGGGCCAACTGACGGATATT
>JADHKY010000016.1 GCA_016780945.1 Aquiluna sp.
CTTCGCCGACCTCATAGGCTCTGTTGACACCACCCTCAACCAGGTTCTTCACAAAATAGGTGCGATCCAGGGTTGGGGAGGGGGTGAGGGTGACAACAGGTGATTTCTGGTCAGCCATCATGACTCCTTGGATGTGAGTGAAAAAAACGACACTCACATCGTTGTAGGCGCCATGCCCACTATAGCCAAATAACTACTTATCTTCGCTCTCGTCAAGCTCTTTCGCTGTGATGGCATTTGGTCCCTGCTCAATCAGCTTCGGGCTTTCTATGGAGTCAATTCCCAGCTCGTTTTCGTCTAGATCGTTGAGCTTTCTTGCGGTTACCAGCATTCTCGTCTCAAGCGATGAGACAAAGCCGTTGTAGCTCTTGACGGTGCTGGTGAGCTTGTTTCCCAGGTCTGCCGCCATTGCGGCTACCTTGCCCACTCTCTCGTAGAGTTCTCTACCGAGCTTGATCATGGAGCGCACCTGCGACTCATCGGCGTTTTGGCGCCAGATGTAGTTGATTGTCTTCAACACTGAGAACAGCGAAACCGGAGAGGCAAGCGCAACGTTTTTCTTGAAGGCGTACTCCATCAACGCCGGGTCTTGCTCCAAAGCTGCAGACAGCAGCGACTCGCTGGGCACGAAACAGATCACGAAGTCCGGAGAGGTATCCAGCCCCTCCCAATAGGCGCGTCCAGCAAGCTCGTCGATGTGTCCCTTTACAGCCTTGACGTGCTCTGCCAGCAGCTTCTTACGCCGCTCCAGCTCTTCGCCACCTGCAAGCTCAGAGATAGTGCTGGCCTCCTGGTACTTATCAAATGGAACCTTGGAGTCGATAGCCAGCGCCTTGCCTCCGGGCAGGTTGATAACCATGTCTGCCCTGCCGGACTTATCGCCGGTTGCGATGGTTGCCTGCTCAGAGAAGTCAGCGTGCTTGATTAGACCAGCTAGCTCCACCAGCTTTCTAAGCTGAGCCTCGCCCCAGACTCCCCTGAGGGAATTTGAACTGAGCGCTTGTGAGAGCTGCTGAGTCTGCTTCCTCAGATTCTCGTCGGTTTCGATGGCGCTCTTGAGCTGCTCGGAGATAGTGCTGAACTGCTCTACTCTCTCGCGCTCCATGCGCTGAACGACGCTCTGCATCTGCTCTAGCTGTTGCTTCACGGGAGCGAGCTGAACCAGCACCTTGTTTTCCTGATCCTTCTGGCTCTGCGAGTTTTTGGCAGCTTCATCGGCCTTTGCCAGCTGGCTCCTGAGCTCATTTTCGGTCGCCTCCAGCGCGGCAAGCTTTGCCAGCACGGCAGGGTCAGAGCCTGTGGCTTTGCGTTTTGCGTAGCGATAGCCAACAAGAGCGCCGACAACCAGTCCCAGACCGAGGCCATTGAGCACAAAAAGCAGAGTTAGATCCATAGCTGCCAGTATTGCAGTGGGGTCAGACAACTAAGGTTTGCAAACGCTGGTTCGTGCTGCGTAGCAGCCCCTCGAGGTCTTCAACCTCATGACGCTTTGCCATGTGCATCACGATCCTCGCGCAGGCATCTGAGTCCGCAAGTGCGTCGTGGTGCTGAAATTCCTCATGTCCAATTGCGTAGGCAACGGCATTTAGGCGATAGCTCTCTAGGTTGTAGGTCTTTCTGGACATCTTCAGGCTGCAGCCGTAGCTGAGGTTTGGAAGGTCAAAATTCACCGCTGCGGCAGAGGCCTTGAGAACCGTCATGTCAAAACTTGCATTGTGAGCAATCAACGGAAGTCCGTCTGTGAAGAGCAAAAGTTCTGGAAGAGCGTCAAGCCACTCGGGAGCATCGACAATGTCATCGGGTTTGATGCCGTGAACTGCGATGTTGCCAGCGTGGAAAAAATTGTTTGGAGATGGCGGCTTGAAAAGCATCGAGAGCGACTGCGTAATTTCTCCGGCCTCAACTCTGACCAAACCAACTGCGCACGGAGAAGCCGGAGAAGAGTTGGCGGTCTCAAAGTCAATCGCCACGAAGTCCAAAGCCACAAGCCAATTATCGGGCAATAGACTTTCGCGGTGGCCCTAACTATCGGAATCGTCGGACTGCCCAATGTCGGCAAGTCAACCCTCTTCAACGCACTCACCAAGAACTCTGTGCTCGCAGCAAACTACCCGTTTGCCACCATAGAGCCCAACATCGGTGTGGTGAATCTTCCCGATAGCAGGCTCGACAGGCTAAGCGAGATCTTCTCCTCGGAAAAAAAGGTGCCCGCTCCGGTTTCGTTTGTGGACATCGCCGGCATTGTGCGCGGAGCCTCCGAGGGCGAGGGTTTGGGAAACCAGTTCTTGGCCAATATCCGCGAGGCAGATGCGATTGCACAGGTGGTGCGCGGGTTTTCTGACTCCGACGTTGTTCACGTGGACGGCAAGGTTGATGCCAAGAGCGATATCGAGACCATCAACACCGAGCTGATCCTGGCCGACATGCAGACCCTAGAAAAGGTAAGGCCGCGCATCGAAAAAGAGGTCAAGACCAAGCGCAACGACCCTCAGGTACTGGCCGTGATTGATGAGGCGATTGCCGTTCTAGATGGCGGGAAGCCCCTTTCACTCTCGGGCATTGACATGACCCACCTCAAGGAGTTTGGCCTGTTGACCGCAAAACCCATTTTGTTTGTCTTCAACGTCGATGAGGGCGTGCTTTCGGACAAAGCGAAGTTAGAGGAGCTGGCTCAACTTGTGGCGCCCGCGGAGGCTGTATTCCTGGACGCCAAGGTCGAAAGTGAGCTCATTGACCTAAGTCCTGAGGACGCCAGCGAGCTGCTTGCCTCTCTGGGGCAGAGCGAAAGCGGCCTGGACCAGCTGGCGAGAATCGGATTTGCCACCTTGGGGCTTCAGACCTACCTCACCGCAGGACCAAAGGAAGCCAGAGCCTGGACGATTCGCAAGGGCTGGAAGGCCCCACAGGCGGCCGGAGTGATCCACACCGACTTTGAAAAAGGTTTTATCAAGGCAGAGATTGTTTCCTATCAAGACCTCGATTCCGCAGGTTCGATGGCAGAGGCCAAGGCACAGGGCAAGGTCCGCATGGAGGGTAAGGACTACATCATGCAAGACGGTGACGTGGTCGAGTTCCGCTTCAACGTCTAGGAAATCTCGGGCACCTTAGAGCGCTTAGACTTGTCACATGCCCAACAATCTCATCCGTCTTTCTGTGACCGATGACATTGTTAGTTGGTTTGATCAAACGGGCCCAATTCTCTTCTACGCCGCAGTCTTTGGCCTGGTGTTTGCGGGCACAGGGCTGTTCGTCGGTGCCTTCATCCCCTTTATTACGGGTGACTCGTTAGTCTTCGCGGCTGGTCTGGTGGCAGCGGCCAACCAAGACAGCATCAACATCTTTGTGATGGTGGTTGGTGTTGGCATCGCCGCTTGGCTGGGCGATCAGGTTGGTTACACCCTTGGTCGGCACTACGGCAGGCCCTACCTAGACAAACGCAAGGGAAAGTGGCTCAAAAATGCCATCGAAAAATCTGAGGTTTTCTATCTCCGCTATGGCTGGTGGTCGATCGTGGTTGCAAGATTTGTGCCCTGGGGGAGAGTCATCATCCCGGCGCTCGCCGGAATATCAAAGATGAACTACTACAAATTCTTTAGTGCCAATGCAGTGGGTGCTGTGCTGTGGGGTTCGGGCCTCACTCTTGCCGGCTACTTCACCTATTCGATTCCCTTTGTGAGAAACGCGACCTACGCGATTGCAATTGTGGTCATCACACTCAGTCTGATTGCTGGCATCAGAACCTGGAGAGAAAACAGGACTAGTTCTGAATAACTAGCTCAGCTAGTTCCTCGCTCTTTTCCGCCCTGTAAAACTCGTCCTCCTGAGCGGCCCAGACACCCCAGTGCTCATCAAACCTGCCACCATCTCGCTCGGTGAATCTCTGGCGGCGGGTGGCATCGTCTGCTGAAATCCAAATTGTGAGCGATGCCATCGGCGCAGATGTTTTGGATAGCGCTCCACAGCCCTCGACGATTAGGGCCGTGCCACCCGAGAACTCCCGGAAGCCGTTTCCGGCTTCGCCAGTTGCGCCTCGGCATCCCTGCTCCCAGTCCCAAATCTGCCAACTGGCCTCTTTGCCTGCACTGATTGGCTCCAGGATCCTCTCTCTCGCATAGACGCTGCCTGCGATAAGGCCCTCCCAACCTGGATAGAGGTCATCGAGGCGAACAATTCGCGCTGCCTGTTTGTTTACTGCGAAGTAGTTTTCGGCCAGCTTGGTGGCAAAAAGAGACTTCCCTGAGCCCGCGCGGCCATCGATCAGGACAATGGGCGTGGGCAACTTGGCGGAGAGCTCTAAGAGCCTCTCTGAAGCCTGTTTGAGCCCTGAGTCAAAGTCCACTGACATAACCCGATGAGTCTAATTCGCTGCCTTGTTGGCCAACTGCCAATAAACTAAGCCGGGCCTGACACGGGCTCCCAAAACCTAGGTATTAGATGACCCAATCGAATCAGGCCCTGAGAAATCTGGCCATAGTTGCCCACGTAGACCATGGAAAGACCACTTTGGTGGACGCCATGCTTCGCCAGACCGGCTCATTTGCCGCCCACGCCGCCGTTGATGAGCGCGTGATGGACTCCGGTGATCTCGAAAAGGAAAAGGGCATCACCATCTTGGCCAAGAACACCGCGGTGACCTATTCAGGTCCCGCATCGAAGGGAAATGCGGTCACCCTAAACGTTATTGACACCCCTGGCCACGCCGACTTCGGCGGTGAGGTTGAGCGCGGACTATCAATGGTGGACGGTGTAGTTCTTCTGGTTGACGCCTCCGAGGGCCCTCTTCCGCAGACTAGGTTCGTTTTGCGCAAGGCGCTCGAGGCCTCGCTTCCGGTGATTTTGCTCGTTAATAAAACTGACCGCAGCGATGCGCGCATCGATGAGGTCGTTGAGGAGAGCCACGATCTTTTGCTCGGACTGGCATCCGACCTTCACGACAGCGTCCCGGACTTGGATGTCGACGCAATCTTGGAGCTGCCGGTTATCTATGCATCCGGTAGGGCAGGCAGGGCCTCTCTCAACAAACCTGAAAATGGCGAACTGCCTGACAGCGAAGACCTAGAGCCGCTGTTCGAGGCGATCTTGAAATACATTCCGGCCCCAAAGTTTGAAGAGGGTGCGCCACTACAGGCGCACGTCACCAACCTAGATGCCTCACCGTTTTTGGGAAGGCTTGCGCTACTGCGCGTTCACAACGGCACAATTCGCAAGGGTCAGCAGGTTGCGTGGGTCAGGCAGGACGGTAGTCAGCAAATGGTGAAGATCACCGAGCTACTTGGAACCAGAGCGCTCGAGAGATTCAGCATCGACAGCGCTAGCGCTGGAGACATTGTTGCGGTGGCAGGCATTGAGGAAATCACCATTGGTGACTCACTTTGTGATCCAGAGGATGTTCGCCCGCTGCCAGGGATAAGCGTCGACGAGCCCGCGATCTCGATGACGGTTGGAATCAATACTTCTCCAATGGCAGGCCGTGCAAAGGGTGCCAAGATCACAGCAAGGCTTGTCAAGGAGAGATTGGACCGCGAGCTCGTTGGAAACGTCTCAATTCGAGTGCTACCAACCGAACGCCCGGACGCTTGGGAGGTTCAGGGCAGGGGAGAGCTGGCACTGGCAATCCTGGTGGAGCAGATGCGCCGCGAGAATTATGAGCTCACCGTCGGTAAGCCACAGGTAGTCACGAAGAAGATCGATGGCAAGCTTCATGAGCCCGTGGAGGAACTCACTGTCGACGTGCCAGAAGAGTTCATGGGTGCTGTGACGCAGCTCTTGGCTGCCCGCAAAGGCCGAATGCTTCATATGACCAACAACGGAACCGGTTGGATTCGAGTCGAGTTCAAGGTGCCATCACGAGGACTCATCGGATTCCGCACCGAGTTTTTGACAATCACCAAGGGCTCCGGCATCGCCAATGCACTGAGCTCCGGCTATGAGCCTTGGTTTGGCGAAATCATCACCCGCAAGTCAGGCTCAATGGTTGCAGATCGCGCAGGTAGTGCTACTCCATACGCCATGATCGCACTTCAAGAGCGCGGCAGCTTTTTTGTGGAGCCGGGTACCGAGGTCTACACCGGCATGGTTGTTGGTGAGAATTCCAGGGCTGACGACATGGACGTCAACATCACCAAGGAAAAGCAGCTCACCAACATGCGAGCATCCTCCGCCGACAGCTTCCAGGGACTAACCCCTCCGAGAAAGCTCTCTCTCGAGGAAAGTCTGGAGTTTGCTCGTGAGGACGAGTGTGTTGAGGTCACGATTGACGCAATTCGCATTCGCAAGGTTGAGCTTGATGCCAACGTCCGAGCCAGAGCCGCCTCAGCTAGGAAGCGCGCGAGCGAAAACTAGAGGGCGCTGTCAATTACGTAGACGTCGCTCGAGCTGTTTCGGGTCCTAGGAGCTCTTTCGCGAGCGACAATTGCATCCTCGTGACCTTCAGTTGAGCTCTGTTTGCCAATTGCGATTACGCAGATCACAGCATGCTCGCTGACGTTTAGTAGCTCAGTAATCTTCTCCGGCACAATACCTCCCATGAAGTGAGCCTTGAGGCCCATGCTTTCAACCTGAGTTACCAGCTGGCTGGAGGCTAACCCCACGTCAAAGTAGGTTTTGGCCATATCGCGATCTTTCCCCTCAAAGGACTTGGCGGCAAGTACAACTGCCAAGACCGAGGCCCTTGGGGCCCAGGTCTGGTTGAAACCAGTCAAGCCAGTGCTTGCGATTGCCTCGAAAAGCTCGCTGCCTCGTCTGAGCAGAACCAACTTCCATGGCTGCTGGTTCGAAGAAGAGGGAGCCCAACGAAAAGCCTCGCCAATACTTTCAAGCTCGGCCATGCCCAGGTTGTGCTCGGGGTCATAGATTCTCGGGCTCCAACGATCTCTCACTGAGGGATGAAGGTTGGCGGTTGTGTCGGCAGGCTTTTGGACTATTTCGTGGTTCATGTTGCTTAGTCTAGGGGTACTAGACAAGTATTCAATTTTAGGGTGGTTCAAGGTCCGCTTTGGCGCTTGATGATTTGCTAAAGCCACTTGCGACTACGATTGCGTGGTGACCCAAAAAGGCCTTGTTCTATTCTCTCTTGCGGGCATTTTTTGGGGACTCCCTTACTTTTTTATTGCGCTTGCTCTCGAGAGCTTTTCCACTCCATCGATCGTCTTTCTTAGGACCTTTTTGGGCGCTCTAGTTCTCATTCCCTATGCCGCACTTACAGGGGGTCTGAAGCCGGCCCTGAGAGCATGGCCCTATGTCTTGGTTTTCGGTGCTGTGGAGATGGTTGGTCCCTGGTTTTTGATCACAGAGGCCGAGAAACACATTTCCTCAGGACTTGCGGGTCTGCTGATTGCCACGGTGCCGTTTTTTGCGGTTGCCGTGTTGGCTATTTTTCTCAAGGACCGCAAAGCGCTTAAGCTGAAGCCGCTCTCGGGCATGATCATCGGGTTTATAGGCGTCTTCACTTTGGTCGGGATCGACTCTGTGACAGGAGCTGTGAATCCGCTCTATGTTCTGATGGTGGTGTTAGCCGCTGTCGGATATGCGATCGCCCCAATTGTTGCCAACATCAAGCTTCACGACGTGCCATCGGCAGGGGTAATTGGTGTGAGCATGGCTTTTGTAGCGATCGTTTACTCACCTTTTTCGCTGCCGCAGCTCGCCAGCGAGCTATCAAATGCCACCACCCTGAGCCTGATGGCGGTGGTGGTGCTGGGACTGGTGTGCTCGGCCGCCGCGTTCGTGATTTTCTTCAAGCTGATCAAGGAGGTTGGGCCTGCGAAGGCCACTCTGATTACCTATGTCAACACCGCTGTAGCGCTCTCGCTGGGCATCATTTTCCTAGGGGAGCAAATCACAATTGGCCTGTTGGTGGGCATTCCTCTAATCACCATCGGACTAGTTCTTGCTGGCGGCAGGGAGCGAGAACCTGAGCTCTCGAAAGCTGGCTAGGAATACCTAAATCTTCGCGCTGTTCTCACTAACATGCGACTTGCTCTACTGCTAGCCTCCCTGCTTGTCCTGACTGGATGCGCTTCTAGTGAGCCTGCTGTCCAAACTCCCGTTCAAACCACTGAGCAAGTTGAGGCTAGTGCCGGTGCCGACGAGGAGACCCAAGAGCTATCGGATGAAACCGCTGAGGAAGAGCCTCAAGAGCAGGAATCTGACGAGTCGGGGGAAGAAGACGGAGAAACCGCAGATCCAGAGGAGTCTGAGGCAAGCGAAGAAGACTCAAGAGACGACGAGCAAACAGAAGACGATGCAAGCGAGGATGAATCTGAGTCGGATGAGCCAGCCGAGGAGAACCCGGAAGAGCCGCAGCCAACCCAGACTGCAGAACCAACCCAGGATCCTGAGGAGAGTGTCAACGGCTTCACCCTCGCACAGGTTTCAGAACGTAACTCCGCAGCCGAGTGCTGGGTCGCAATTGATGGTGGCGTCTACGACCTGACTCAGTGGATTCTTTCTCACCCAGGAGGAAGTGGAGCGATTCTCAATCTCTGCGGCAAGGATGGGAGCGCTAGCTTCAACTCACAACACGGTGGTCAGGCCAGGCCTTCCAGCACCTTAGATGGCTATTACCTAGCTCCGCTGGTTGGCTAGTTATATAAGTGAATTTTTTGCCTTAACGAGAGGTAAACACTTTCGGTTCCTTAGAATTTTGGGCGTGGCACTGTCGAGCAAGATGTATGTTCCGCAGGGCGTTCAGGTGCCCTGCGTGAATTTGGCGGCTGATGTCGATCTAGAAGACATTCATCCGTGGGCGGCTGATTTTGAGACCGCCCAAAAAATGGTTTCCGAGGGCACCGCTCCTTCGCTGTTTTACTTTGTGGAGAACGCAAAGCAGCTTGAGAAGAAGGCCGGGAAGCTAGCCAAGCTCTGGGAGAAGAAGATTAACTTTTGGCTTTTCTACCCAAAGGCTCCGCACCTGCATACGGACCTATCTCGGGACAATGCATGGAAGCTGATGAAGCAGCACGGCATGCAGGGCACCCGTCAGGTTGGAATTGATGCCAGGTGGAGCTGCATGTATTTCAAGAACACCGGGAATCAGATTACGTAGAAATCGTCCCCGGTTAGGTTCAGCAGCCTGGCGTTGACGCCTACGGCCACCGTGCCATTTGGCATATCCTTGGTGACAACGGCGTTTGCCCCGACCGCGCAATCGTTGCCGATGGTTATCGGGCCAATCAACTTTGCCCCAGCTCCAATGATGACCCTGTCACCAACGGTGGGGTGGCGCTTCACCGGGTCAAGCGTCTTGCCACCCAGAGTCACACCGTGGTAGATGAGAACGTCATCACCGATTACTGCGGTCTCTCCAATGACCACGCCAACCCCGTGATCGATCACAAAACGCTTACCGATTTCAGCCCCTGGGTGGATCTCAATTGAGGTCCAGAGTTTTGCCCAGTTCGAGAGCATGCGAGAGAGAATTCTGAGTTTGAGCTTCGAGAGCCGGTGAGCGATTCGGTAGGTCCAGATTGCGTGCAGCCCAGGTGAGGTGAGGATGAGCTCGAGAGCGCTCTTGGTTGCCGGGTCCCGCTCCAGGCCGGCCCTAATGTCTTGTGAAATGCTCAACTCTTTGTCTGGTATTCCTCTTGCAGGTCGCGGTAGAGGGTAGATGACACATACCGCTCTCCAAACGACGGAACTATGACCACGATTATTTGACCCTCGTGCTCCTTGCGATTGGCTACCTCTCGGGCTGCCCACAGAGCTGCTCCCGAAGAGATTCCTGCCAAGATGCCCTCCTCGGCGGAGGCTCTCCTGGCGAAGTCAAAGGCCACCTGGTTTGGCGCGCTGATTACCTCATCAAAGCTTGAGGTGTCGAGAATTGGCGGGATGAAGTTGGGTCCGATGCCTGCAAGTGGGTGGCCTGCGGCCTCTCCGCCGGTGAGCAGCGGGGACGCGGCCGGCTGAACCGCGTAGCTTTTTATCTTGGGGTTTAGCTCCTTGAGCCTGAGGCTGGTGCCGGTGATGGTGCCACCGGTTCCGCTGCCTGCAACAAACGCTCCGATCTTGCCATCGGTATCGCGCCAGATTTCTTCGGCCGTGGTCTCGCGGTGAATCTTGGGTCCAGCCGGATTTTCAAACTGCCGAACCATTACGGCGCCCTCAATTGTCTTGCCTAGCTCCTCCGCCTTTGCGACCGAGCCCTTCATTCCCTCGGCAGCTGGAGTCAAGATGAGCTCTGCTCCGTAGGCGCGGATAAGTATCTTGCGCTCGAGGCTCATCGAATCTGGCATCACGATGATGGTGCGGTAACCCCTGGCAGCGCCCACCATAGCCAGAGAGATTCCGGTGTTGCCGCTGGTTGCTTCGATGATGGTGCCGCCGGGCTTTAGCTCTCCTGAGCTCTCTACCTCGTTGATCATCGCAATACCGAGGCGGTCCTTCACAGAACTTGAGGGGTTATAAAACTCGAGCTTTGCATACACCTGGGCAGGAGCGCCATCGGTGATCTTGTTTAGTCTCACAAGCGGCGTATTGCCAAAGACTTCGGTGATGTTTTCGTAAACGCGCAAGCTGTTTCTCCAGAGGTTGGTTCAAGGAAGTGTAACTACGTGGGGCTGGTTTTCTTCCCCTATTACAAACAATTACGGACCACTCCCAGTCAGCTCGCTAAGTTTTATCCAACTCTGACTAGCCTCTAGAGCGATGAGAGCCCTAACAAAAACAGTTGCCGGTATTGCAGTACTTGGACTGCTCGCTGGTTGCAGTGCAGATCAGGTAATTAGAAGCGGCGCAGATGCTGCCGCCTGCACCGCACTTGAGGGCACTCTCGAATCGGTGGCCAAGGCCTATAAAGACGGAGTTGTTGACTCAGGGGTGCTGGACCGGGTTGATGAGCTCATCGGAGACCAGGTGGACGTGCTTTTATCCTCGGATTTTGCCGCTGAGGTGCGTGAGCTCGGCGATGCCCTGGCGCAGTCCGATGGTGCACAGGGTGCCCAGCAGCGGGTAGATGATGCACTCAGTGCAATAAGCGCTCGTTGCAACTCAGTAGGGGTAAAGCTGGACTAACGAAGTTCGTCGTCCACATAGTTGTGCTTAGCAAGCTGGATTCCGGCAATGCTGCTGCCTGCGGCAACCACAAATAGCAGCCAGAGCGTTAGCTCCCAGCCACCTGTAACCTCGCGGAAGATCCCCACCAGAAAGACCATGAGTGTCGCGAGGGTATAGCTCACTCCCTGACCGAAGGCGCTTACCGCCAACACCGTTGCACGGGTGCGTGAGCGAAGGTTGAAAAGTGTCAGAGCCAACGGGAACATCGTGGGTCCAAGCCCTAGGCAGGCCACGAACAGCCATGCCAAGGAAGTCGAACCAAACAGTAACCCCAGTGCACCAATGGAGCCCATGGTCGCGGAGAAGTAGACAATCAGCGAGTGAGACCTCTGGTACTTATCCGCCAGCACCGGCACAATCAGCGAAACCGGCAATCCCATGATGGCAAACAGCGCGAGCAGCGAACCACCCTCGAACTCACTGGCTCCAATGTGTTCGATGAGCAATATCGGTAGCCAGGCAAACGACACGTAGCCGAACACACTCGTCATGCCCTGCACGACCCCAATCGCGAGTGCTGTTGGTGATCGCCAGATTGCCTTCTGGCCCTCCAGTTTTGGCTCTTTGACCTCCTCCGAGTTTGCCCTGATGGCAAGCAGTGGAAGCAGCGTCAGGGCTGCGAGTAGGGCCCACTGGCCAAGCGAGAGTCGCCAACCCGCAGCTTCAGCCACCGGAACCGCGAAGAAAGAGCCACTCGATGCCGAAATCGCGGTCATGGTTATGTAAATGGATGAGATCTGACCGATGCGGTTCGGGAAGTACTTCCGAACCAGTACCGGTAAAAGCACGTTGCCAACGCCCATGCCCAGAAGTGAGAGCATGCTGCCAACAAAGAGCGAGGTCGAGTCCCAGGCAAGTGCTCTAAACAGGTGGCCGGCAATGATTGCCAAAACGGTAATTACAAGCGTTAGTTCAACGCCGTAGCGCCTGGCAGGTCGATACGCCAGCGACGTTGAAATGGCAAAAGCCAGTGGCGCTGCAACACCTAGGAGCCCGATTGTCACAATCGGAAGTGCAATGTCCTGCTGGATGTAGTTCACAACCGGAGACAGCGAACCAACCGCGGTCCTCAGATTCAGCGCAAGCAGAACAATTGCCGCCAGCGCAAAAAGCTTCTGTGTTCTAAGTGGCATCTCAGCCAAGAATTTCTAGGAACTGCTCGTGCATCAGGCCATTGCTCGCGATTACCGCACTGCTTTCATCGCTCAGCTCACCATCTAGGGCCGTGAAACGCCCCCCAGCCTCTAAAACGATCGGAACCAGTGCCGCGATGTCGTAAATCTTCAGATCAGGCTCAGCTGCCATCTCAATCAATCCTTCGGCCACATACATGTAGCTCAGGAAGTCGCCAAATGCTCGGTCTTTCCAGACCCTGCGCGAAAGCTCGGTGAGCCTCTCGGCTTTGCCAATCGAGTCCCACTGCGAGATTGAATTGAATGACACGTAGGAGTCCTCAAGGCTTGCCACCTTGGAAACTTCCAAGCTGCGCTTACTGCCGTCGATGTTTTTGGTGTGAGCTCCAGCTCCGCGCTCGGCCCACCAATTGCGACCAAGAGCCGGCGCCGACACCACTGAGAGCCTTAGTTCGCCATCAACTCTTAGAGCAATCAGTGTCGCCCAAATTGGCAGGCCTCTGAGAAAGTTTGCGGTGCCATCAATGGGGTCGATAATCCACTCGCGAGAGCCTGCCGCAGAACCAAACTCCTCACCGATTACCGCATCAGTTGGGCTGTAGTCGGAAATCATGTCCCTGAGCCGCTCTTCGACAGCCTTATCGGCATCTGTCACCGGAGTCCTATCGGGCTTGGTCTCCACCCTCAGGTCAAGGGCGCGAAAACGTGAGAGCGAAATCTCGTCAGCGCTCTGAGCAAGCTCAAGCGCGAATTCAAGGTCCTTACTCATCACTGCCAATCTACCGAGCCGAGTCCGGCCACGAGCCTCCGGAATGAGTCCAACCTAAGCTCGGTCAGCTTTCCTTCCCGAAGGGCCTGATCCAGCGCGCAGTCATCTGCTGGGGGCATGTGTGAGCAGTCTCTCGGGCAATCCTCGGCCGCCTCGCTGAGATCACTGAAGCCCCGGAGAATCTGGCCAGCGGATATGCCGCTTAGTCCGAAACTGCGGATGCCAGGGGTGTCCACAATCCAGCCGCCTGAGACCTTGATGGCTATGGCCGAAGAGGAGGTGTGCTTTCCCTTACCCGTTAGCTCATTCACAATTCCAGTTGACCGATCGGTGTTTGGGGCAAGTTTGTTAATAAGCGTTGACTTACCAACTCCGGAGTGGCCTACAAACACCGAGGTGTGGTCCACGAGCGCCTCCAAGAGCCGCTCCGGTAGCGGTTGGTCGCTGCGGGTCTGAATGATCTCGAGTTCCACTCCGGCAAAGCCGGCAATGAAATCCGCAGGGTCGCTCACATCACACTTGGTTACCACCAGGATTGGCTTGAGGCCGGCGTTATAGGCGGCAACAAGGTAGCGGTCAACAAGCCTTGGCCTGGGTTCGGGATTGGCAGCAGCCATAACTATTACAAGCTGGTCTGCGTTTGCAACTATGGTCTGCTCGACCTCTTCACCATCCTCAGCAGCCCTGGTTAGGACGCTCGAGCGCTCGTCAATAGTCACGATTCTGGCGAGTGAGCCCTTGGCACCGGTGACATCGCCATCGAGTGCGACCCGGTCGCAGGTTACGCAGCCGTCTTTTCTGAGTTCTTTGGCGAGGGTGGCTGTGACCTCAACACCCTTGTCCGTGATGACCTTGTAGCGGGCGAGGTGAACCTGGGTGACCATTCCTCGAGGGGCATTTTCGAAGCTGGGACGACGCTTAGTTCTAGGTCTCGATCCTTTTGGATTGGGGCGAACTCGAACGTCGTCCTCGTCGAGGTCGTGCCTATTCTCTGGTTCGTAGAGCCAGCTCACCTAAGACCCAACATCTTCTCCCACATGCCAACAAAATCCGGAAGCGTCTTAGAGGTGGTGGCAATGTCATCAACTACTACCCCCGGAACCACTAGCCCGATAATTGCTCCCGCAGTTGCCATTCGGTGGTCTTCATAGGAGTGCCAGGTGCCACCTGAAAGATTTCCAGGACTGATGGCGATGCCATCCTCGAGCTCGGTTGCAACGCCACCCAGAGAATTTATTTCGGTGACCAGGGCAGCAATGCGATCGGTCTCGTGGCCCCGCAGATGAGCGATTCCAGTGAGCTTGCTTGGGGTGCTGGCAAGGGCGGCGATGGCAGCAATTGTGGGTGTTAGCTCTCCCGCTGCCGAGAGGTCAGCATCGATCCCGCTAATGGTTCCCGTTCCAGTGAGAGTCAGGGTTCCCTCAGTGAGTGAGACATTAGCGCCCATCTCACTGAGCAACCAGGCAAAATCCGCACCAACCTGGGTGGTCTCCGTGGGCCAGTTTGGAATCCTTACGGTGCCGCCGGTAACCAGCGCCGCAGCTAGAAAAGGCCCAGCGTTCGACAGGTCTGGTTCAATCTGGACCCTGGCCCCAGCAATTTCGCCCGGTTCCACTCTCCAGCTCGAAGCTGACGTCTGCCTGGCATTGACACCCCTGCCAGCCAAGGTTGCAAGGGTCATCTCGATGTGGGGCATTGAGGGAAGGGT
>JADHKY010000017.1 GCA_016780945.1 Aquiluna sp.
AGAGATTGCTCTCCGGGTTTCGCTTACTTAGCTTTTTGTTGCCCTCCCCCATAACAAACGGCAGGTGACCAAACTTCGGCACAAAGTCCGTGATGCCAGCCTCAACCAGCGCGTTGTAGAGAACTATCTGCCTGGGTGTGGAGGAGAGTAGGTCCTCTCCCCTGAGCACGTGGGTGATTCCCATGAGGGCGTCATCGACTGGGTTCACGAGCGTGTAGAGGGGTTGGCCTCCAGGCCTGACCAGCACAAAGTCGGGGAAGCTACCGGCCGGGAATGTGATCTCTCCCCTCACTAGGTCCGTAAAAGTAATGTCTTCCGCCGGCACCTTGAGCCTGAGAGCCGGCTTTCTGCCTTCGGCAATGTAGCGCTCACGCTCTGCCTCAGATAGTTCTCGCTCTGAGTTGTCGTAGCCAAGCTGAACAGCCCGACCCGCAGCTTTGTTGCGCTCTTCGATTTCCTCCGCGCTCAGGTAGCTTTCGTAGAGGTGCCCAGAGGCCTTGAGTTTTTCAATGACATCCAGATAAATCTGGCCGCGCTCGCTCTGACGATAGGGTCCTGCAGCTCCGCCAACATCGATGCCCTCGTCCCAGTCCAGACCGAGCCAGCGCAGGGCATTAACCAGCTGCTCATAGCTTTCCTCGGTGTCTCTAGCGGCATCGGTGTCCTCAATGCGAAAGATGAATTTGCCACCGGTTCTTCTCGCATATGCCCAGTTGAAGAGAGCGGTTCGGATAAGCCCAACGTGAGGGGTTCCGGTCGGGCTTGGGCAGAAGCGAACTCGGATGTCTTTGCCCGAAGCTTTGGTCACGGGTGCATTTAGGGAAGTCATGATTACCCGAAAGCTTATTTGACGAAGCTGTGCAGGGTGCCGATTCCCTCGATGCTGCACTGCACAACATCGCCAGCTACCACCCTGGAAATCCCAGCGGGTGAGCCTGTCAGGACGATGTCCCCAGGCTCTAATGTGAAGTTTTGGGAGATGTAAGAGATAAGAAACTCTGGTGAGTAGACCATCTCGGATGTGCTGGCATCCTGCTTAGTCTCACCGTTAATGGTTGAGCTGATTCGCTTGTTATCGGGCACAAAATCAGTCTCAATCCATGGGCCGACCGGGCAGAAGCTGTCAAAGGCTTTGCTCCGCGCCCACTGCAAGTCCGCGAACTGGATATCTCTTGCCGTTACATCGTTGGCAACTGTGTAGCCGAGAATGTAATCGCCAACATTCTCCTGGGCAATATTGTTAGCCCGCTTGCCAATCACAACCGTCAGCTCCGCCTCAATCTCTACCTGCTTGGACTGATGGGGAAGAACTATCGCCTCACCGCTAGCGACAATCGCGCTAGTGGGCTTGAAGAAAATCAGTGGCTCACTTGGGGTTTCTTGATGTATCTCCGCGGCGTGAGAGGCAAAGTTGAGACCCACGAGAACTATCTTCTTTGGCTCCACAGGGGCCAAAAGCTTCACATCAGCTAGCGCAAAACTCTCGCCAGACTCCTTGATTTCTGAGTAGGGATCTCCTGCAAGCTGGCGAATTTGCTCGCCCTCTAGGACTCCGAAGCTGGTGATGTTCCCTGAGGTGAATCTGACTAGGCGCATGCGCTATCTACTCAGCTTCACCATCCAGCTGTGGCGGTCCGGGACCTTGCCATACTGAATTCCGGTTAGTTCATTCCTCATCGAAACCGTTATGGGGCCAGGCTCGTTGCCACCAATGACTATTTCTTCCTCGCGGGACTTTAGAAGCCCCACCGGAGTGATGACGGCGGCTGTGCCGCAGGCGAATACCTCGGTGATCTTGCCTGCGGAGACTGACTCCCGAAGTTCAGCCAGCGACATCTTTTGCTCTTTGACCTCATGGCCGCCGTCTCTGAGGAGCTGTATTACCGAGTCTCTTGTAATGCCGTGAAGGATGGTTCCATCCAGAGGTGGTGTAACCACCGTTCCATCAGCGTGCACAAAGAAGAGGTTCATGCCGCCAAGCTCTTCGATATAGGTTCCGGTGTCAGCATCTAGGAACAGCACCTGAGAGCAGCCGTTGTCGTTGCCCTCCTGCTGGGCCAAAAGCGACGCTGCGTAGTTGCCTCCGGTCTTAGCCTCACCCGTGCCATGCTTTCCGGCTCGGGCCGAATCCAGGGCAATCCAGATCGACACCGGCTTGATTCCTCCTGTGAAATAGGGGCCAACAGGGGATGCAATGACGCGGTACTCGACTCTGTGTGCAGCTCTCACCCCAAGGAAATTCTCGGCCGCAATCTCGAAGGGCCTGAAATAAAGCGTCTTTTCGCCCTCGGGTTGTGGCACCCAATCGCCATCGAGCGCGATTAGCTCCGCTAGGGACTGGACAAAGAGCTCGGCAGGAAGCTCGGGTAGCGCCATTCGCTTGGCAGAACGCTGCAGTCTCGCCGCATTCATGTCAGGTCTAAAGGTCCAGATCGAGCCGTCCTGGTGACGATAGGCCTTGATTCCCTCAAAAATCTCCTGGCCATAGTGAAGGACAGCCGAAGAGGGGTCCATCATTATCGGTCCGTAGGGAATCACCTGCGCTGAGTGCCAACCCTTGTCCTTTTCCCAGGTGATAACCACCTGGTGGTCGGTGAAGTGAGTGCCAAAAGTTGGGTTCGCAATGATGCGCTCGCGCTCTGAGGCAGCAAGGGGATTCTGGTTTACCGAAACCTGAAACTGCATTTTCTAAATTCTCTCCAGTATCGCTTTAGCGATTTCCGCTGTTCCGCCTGCAGGATTTGATTCTGCTAGGTAGTCAGAGACCGCATCTTCAATCTTCTTAGCTGCTGCAAAATGGCCAAGGGTTCTTGCCAGAAGTGCCGCGGAAAGGATTGCCGCGGTTGGATCAGCCAGGTTTTTTCCGGCGATGTCTGGAGCTGATCCATGAACGGGTTCGAACATGGAGGGATAAGCCCCTGTGGGGTTTAGGTTAGCGGAAGCAGCCAGCCCAATGCCACCTGATATTGCAGCTGCGAGGTCGGTGATTATGTCTCCGAAGAGGTTGTCGGTAACAATCACATCGAAGCGCTCTGGGCTATTGACCATATGAATTGTCGCGGCATCGATGTGCATGTAGTCGTGGGTTACCTGGGGAAATTCTCTTGCCACTTCCTCGACTACCCGAAGCCAAAGCTTTCCAGCGTGGACAAGCACGTTGGTCTTGTGGACCAGGGTGAGCTTTTTGCGCTCGCGCGTGTTTGCAAGTTCAAACGCATAGCGAACTGCCCTCGATACTCCGTGGTAGGTGTTTACCGAAACCTCGTTGGCCAGCTCATGCCCACTGCCCACACGCAAAGCCCCACCATTGCCGACGTAAGGACCCTCGGTCCCCTCGCGAACAACAACGAAATCAATTTCTCTAGCACCTGCTAGGACCGAGCTCACACCTTCAAAGAGCTTGGTGGGGCGGAGGTTTATGTGATGGTCAAATGCAAACCTAAGCTTCAACAGCAGCCCGCGCTCTAGGACGCCGGAGGGAACCCTAGGATCCCCTATAGCCCCCAGCAATATCGCGTCATGGCTGCTTAGCTGAGCAAGGTCCTCATCGGTCAATACCTCGCCACCTGCTAGGTAGCGATTAGCTCCGAGGTCGTAAGTTTTTCTCTCAACGGTTACGCCTTCGAGGGCCTTCTCCAGAGCTTCAAGGGCAACCTTGGTCACCTCAGGACCAATGCCGTCTCCGGGGATGACAGCCAGATTTAGCGTGCTCAAGATTGCCTCACAATTTTCTGTGACAACCCTATTCGCTTTTGCTTGCCCTTGCCCTAAATTGCAAGTCGATTGCCTCTCTCGGGCCATCTGGGGTTGAAACCTTACGAACTCTTTCGGTCACCCGGTAATTCAACCCGTTCGCCTCAGCCCACGACTTGAGATTCTCTGGATTGACGTTGAGTTCCGGCATTGGTGGGCCGCCAAAACCCTCCTCGACGTTTCGAAGCGCGTGCCACACACCAAAGATTTCGCCCTGTCTAACTTGCGAAAGCCCGTTGTCTAGCGCCTGGCTCAACTCACTCCAGGGAAGTTGGAGGTAGCAAATCAAGAGAAGGCTTGGAGCTAGTTGAAACTTTGCCGTCTTGGCGTCTGCGTGAGTGGCTATTGACCTATCGGCAACTCCCAGCTGGTTAGCACGCTCGAGGTACTTATCGAGGGCTACCTGGGAAAACTCAACGTTCTCGGTCTCCCACCCTCGCTGGGCGAACCAGAGCGCGTTGCGACCCTCTCCCCCTGCCAGATCGACGACATTGCCGGCTGGAAGATCGGCTAGCTCACTAACGACAAACTGATTTGGTTCGAGTGACCAAACGGTTTCCTGCTGCCGATAGCGGCGATCCCACTCAGCTGAGCTAATCGGTAACTACCTCTAGGCCGAGCTGGGTGCTGGCGTTTGCGACCGAACCGCCGTTTACAAGCTCTCCTGTAAAGCCGATGCTTTCCATGAAGTCAATTGCCTGACCCGCCCGGTTTCCAGAGCGGCAGTAAATGTAGTAGTCGGCACTCTTGTCCAAGGTCTCAAGCTGTGCGGCAAAGTCACTGTCAGCAATACCCATGCGGACTGCTCCTGCCAGGTGGCCTGAATTCCATTCCTCTGGGGTGCGGACGTCGATGATTGCTGCGTAGTCCTGTGGGTTCATTTCTTCCGGTGCACATCCTGTTAGGCCAAATACGGCGACTAGGGCAATTATGCCAGCGGCAAGAGTCTTCAAAAGCTTCACGGTGGTTCCTTTCCAGATACCCCCTAGGGTATGTGCTATAGTCAAGTAAGTCAAGTTCGAATGGAGCGTGTTATGGAGATTCCAGCACCGGAGATCGACTCTGTAAAGAAGCGTCTTGCAAGGGCCCAGGGCCAGCTAGGCGGAATTATCAAAATGCTCGAGGAGGGTCGTGAGTGCACAGATGTACTGACCCAGCTCGCAGCGGCAAACTCTGCGATTAGCCGCGCTGCGTTTTCCCTCATCGCCTCCGGCATCGCAAACTGCGCGTCAAACGAAGAGGGCGATGCTGACCGGGCAAAACTTGAAAAAGCTTTCCTTTCACTGAGCTAGGAAGAAATAAATGAAGGTAGTAATCGTTGGTGGCGTCGCGGGTGGAATGTCCACCGCCACCAGGCTGAGAAGGCTCCGTGAGGATGCCGAGATCATTGTTTTTGAGCAGGGACCACACGTCTCCTATGCAAACTGCGGTTTGCCGTATCACATTGGTGAGGTCATCCCCGCCGAGAAGGACCTGCTGCTGCAGACTCCTGAGTCCTTAGGTGATGGCTTTCGCCTCGACGTCAGGGTTCACTCGCGGGTAGTTGGAATCGACCGTGACTCCAAGACGGTGAGCGTCAAAAACCTCGAAACCGGAGAGGAATATCTCGAGAGCTTTGATTCTCTGGTGCTCTCAACAGGCGCTAAGCCGCGGATGGTTCCGATACCGGGACTCGAGCGTGCCAAAGTCCTAAGGGACGTCCAGGATGCAGTTGAAATAAAGCAGCTCGTGGACGAAAAGCAGATTTCCTCGGCAGCAATTATTGGTGCGGGCTTTATCGGTGTCGAACTTGCTGAAAACCTTCAAGAGCGAGGCATTGACACCACAATCGTCGAGTTCAGAGAGAACATCCTCCCCCAGTTTGATCCAGAGATGATCGAGCCGCTTCAGGCGACGCTCGTTGAGCACGGCATCAAACTTGCTCTGAGCGCAGAGACCGAGGAGGTCCTCGAAGACACTCTCAGGCTCAAGGACGGCAGAGTAATACCCGCCGACCTCGTGGTCGCCGCAATCGGTGTCGTAGCGGACCATCAGCTTGCAGTTGACGCTGGTTTAGAGATCGGCAAAGCCGGAGGTATTGCCGTAAACGAGCAGATGCAGACCTCGGATCCCAACATCTATGCCGTTGGAGATGCTGCCGAAAAGACGAGCCTTATAACAGGCGAGTCTCAAATGATCTGGCTTGCAAACCTCGCAAACCGCCACGGACGACTAGTTGCAGACGTAATTGCCGGCGAGAAGGTTGCGGCTAAAAGGTCAATCGGCACCGGCATCATCGGGGCCTATGGCATGGCAGCTGCACTCACTGGAATTACCGAGGGTCTTGCCCAGCGCATGAGCATTCCCCACAAGGTCATTCACCTTCACCCAGGTAGCCACGCTGGCTACTACCCAGGTAGTGAGCGCGTGAGCCTAAAGGTCTTGTTTGACCCAGATTCTGGCAAGCTGCTTGGTGCTCAGGGGATTGGCAAGGACGGTGTGGACAAGCGCATTGACGTCATTGCCACTGCCATCTACGCAGGACTGAGTGTGGACGATCTTATGAACCTGGAGCTTGCCTATGCACCGGCTTTTGGAAGCGCGAAAGACGCAATCAACCAAACCGGCTACGTGGGCAACAATGTTCTAAGTGGAAAAACCCCAACCATTCAGTGGCACGAGCTCGAGGACGCAATGCAGCAGGGAACTTTGCTGGTGGACGTTCGAACCCAAGACGAGAACTCGGCTGGGAGCATTCCTGGCTCCATGCTGGTTCCCGTTGACACTTTGAGAGAAAACATCGAGCAACTCAAAGGCAAAGAGGTTGTCGTCACCTGCGCAGTTGGACAGCGCGGTCACACCGCAACTCAGCTGCTGAGATCTCACGGGATTAGCGTGAAAAACCTGGATGGTGGCTACACCACCTGGCGAGCCGGCATGGATGCCCGCGAGCGGGCAAAGGTTGCTAGTACTGCTCTGTAATAGAGATCGCGCGAATCATCTCGGCCTGGATTTGATCCTTTAGCCCCTCAAGCAGCTCAGGAGCAATCGGCGAATCCACCGTGATGACGCTCAAGGCCTTACCGCCCTTTTGCTGACGCGCAATGGTCATCGCTGCAATGTTGATCTGGGCCTCAGCAAAAGCTGCGCCGTAGATGGCAACGATTCCGGGACGATCTTGATAGACCATGACAACCATATTGTCGGCCATCGAAAGCTCAACGTCATAGCCATTGATTGACACGACCTTTTGGTGGTGCTTTGGCCCAATTACCGTGCCGCCTGCCGAGACCACAGTGCCATCGGAAAGCACGGCCTTCAGTGTGGTGACGTTGCGGTATTCATCGCTGACGGTGTCTTGAGTCAGCCGAACCTCAACCCCGCGCTGCTCGGCCATGATTGGTGCGTTTACGTAGGAGACCTGCTCGGTCACCATGGTCTGGAACAGTCCCTTAAGGGCAGCCAGCTTCAAAACCGTGACATCGTGAGCTGCAATTTCACCTCGTGCCTCAAACTCAACCGAAACGATTGAGGTGTGAGCAAGGCCGGCGACAATCTGCCCGAGCTTCTCGGCAAGGGGAATCCCTGGCTTCACGGAGGAGTCAATGACACCTCCGGCGACATTTACAGCATCCGGCACCAAGTCTCCGGCGAGTGCGAGCCTGACGCTTCTAGCAACCGAAACACCCGCCTTCTCCTGAGCCTCATCGGTAGAGGCACCGAGGTGCGGGGTAAGGATTACATTCTCAAGCTCCAAAAGCGGTGACCCGGTCGGAGGCTCGGAGACATAGACGTCTAGGCCCGCACCGGCAATCTGTTTTGCCTTCAATGCTTTGTAGAGGGCATCCTCATCGATGATGCCTCCACGAGAGCAGTTCACAATTCTCAGGTTTGGCTTGGCCATGGCGAACTCTTTGGTTGAGATCATGCCTGTGGTCTCGGCAGTCTTGGGGATGTGAATTGTGACATAGTCACTTCGCTTCATCAGCTCTTCAAGATCTACAAGCTCAACGCCGATCTGCTCGGCCCTTGCCTGCGTCACATAGGGGTCGTAGCCAATCAGGGTTGCGCCAAAGCCTGCAAGACGTTGGGCTACAAGTGTTCCAATTCGGCCCAGGCCAACAATTCCGATGGTCTTCTCATAGAGCTCAACACCGGTGAATTTACTCCTGAGCCACTTGCCCTCTTTCATGGAGGCATGGGAAGAAGGGATGTGTCTGGAGAGGGCCATGATGTGGCCAATGGCCAGTTCTGCGGCCGAGATAACATTCGAGGTTGGCGCATTTACCACCATGACACCTGCCGCGGTGGCGGCCTTGATGTCGACGTTGTCAAGCCCGACTCCGGCTCTCGCAATGACTTTGAGTTTTGGGGCCTTTGATACGGCCTCTTCGTCCATCTTGGTGGCAGAGCGAATCAGTACCGCATTCGCATCAGCGAGCGCGTCAAAGAGGGCTGGCCGATCGGTGCCGTCAACACTGCGGACGTCAAAATCCGGACCGAGCGCCTCCACAGTTGCCGGGGATAGCTCCTCGGCAATCAGAACAATTGGCTTGGACAATAGCTGACCTAACGAAAATCTACGATGATGGGATTTCCGCTAAGTCTAGCGATTTATTGCTAGCGAGGGCAGGTGCAGAGCTGTGACTCTGCAACACCGGCAAGCGCCTCTTCGACGTGCTGGCCGCACCCTTCCCAAGTGATCCTGCTGCAGCTTGAACAAATGGCTTGTGAGCACATAACAATTCCTTTTCTTGAATCTTGTTTCAATTTAGTTTACTAATACCCCTGGGGGTATTGCAAAACAACGAAAGAAAAGTCCCCGTTGCCGGGGACTAAATCTTTTTGGCTTACCTCGCGGCGGAACCCTCTTGGTAGTCGTCATCGTTCTGAATCCAGCTGAAGAGTTTGCGCAGCTCGCGACCGGTGGCCTCGATTGGGTGCTGCTCCCCCTTGGCGCGCAGTGCCTTGAACTCAGGTCCGCCCGCATCCTGGTCTCCGATGAAGCGATCGGCAAAGGCGCCGGACTGAATGTCAGCTAGCACCGCCTTCATGTTCTCCTTGACCGATGGGTCGATAACCCTTGGCCCGGAAACGTAGTCGCCATACTCAGCGGTGTCGGAGACGCTCCAGCGCTGCTTGGCAATGCCACCCTCATACATCAGGTCGACGATGAGCTTGAGCTCGTGAAGGACCTCGAAATAGGCAATCTCGGGCTGGTAGCCAGCCTCGACCAGAGTCTCAAAGCCATACATCACAAGCTGAGATGCGCCACCGCAGAGAACTGCCTGCTCACCGAAGAGGTCAGTCTCGGTCTCCTCAGTGAAGGTGGTCTTGATTGTGCCGGCACGAGTTCCACCGATGCCCTTGGAGTAGGAGAGCCCTAGCTCAAAAGCATCACCGGTTGCGTCCTGCTCAACAGCAATTAGGTTTGGCACTCCTCTGCCTGCTGCGTATTCGCGGCGGACGATGTGGCCTGGGCCCTTTGGAGCAACAAGCATTACGTTCACGTTGGCAGGAGGCTTGATGAAGCCAAAGCGAATTGCGAAGCCGTGGCCGAATACCAAGGTGTCACCCTCGGACAGATTTGGCTCAATTTCTTGGCTGTAGAGATCGCGCTGCTTTGGGTCCGGAACTAGCACCACAATGACGCTTGCCCACTTGACTGCCTCAGCCGGAGTGAGAACCTTTAGGCCCTGCTCCTCAGCCTTGGCCTTTGACTTCGAGCCCTCCTGAAGGCCTACAACGACGTCAACGCCGGAGTCTTTCAGGTTGAGAGCGTGAGCGTGTCCCTGGGAACCAAATCCCAAAACCGCAACCTTTTTACCCTGAATGATTGATAGGTCGGCATCGCTGTCGTAGAAGATTTCTGCCACTGTCTTTTTCTCTCTCTGTTGTTTGTCTAAAAGCTCTTACTTAAGAACCTTCTCGCTCATGGATTTAGATCCACGAGAAATTGCAATTGCGCCGGACTGCACCAGCTCTTTGATGCCAAACGGCTCCAGAACCTTGATAAAAGCTTTGCACTTTGCGCTGTCTCCGGTGACCTCGATAACCACGGAGTCGCTGACCACGTCGATAACTCGAGCCCTAAAAAGAGTCACGGCCTCGAGAACCTGAGACCTGGTTGAAGCGTCGGTGCGCACCTTGACCAGCATGTGGTCTCTGGCAACCGATGAGTCGTCCTCTAGCTCCACAATCTTGAGCACGTTGACTAGCTTGTTCAGCTGCTTAGTAACTTGCTCGAGCGGCTGGCCATCAAGGTTCACAACCACCGTCATACGGGAAACTCCCTCTACTTCGGTTGTTCCCACGGCCAGGGACTCAATGTTGAATCCGCGGCGAGCAAATAAAGCTGCGACGCGGGTAAGGATTCCAGGCTTGTCTTCGACAAGCAGGGAAAGCACGTGCTGACTCATGGCTACTCCTCACCGTCCCAAATTGGGGCCGCGTCACGAGCATATTGCACCGCATCGTTGGAGACTCCGGCGGGAACCATTGGCCAAACCATGGCGTCGCGACCCACGATGAAGTCGATGACAACGGGTCGATCGTTGGTCTCCATGGCCAGCTTGATTGCTGCATCCACCTCTTCGACCTTCTCCACGCGAATTGCTAGGCAGCCATAGGCGTCGGAGAGCTTCACGAAGTCCGGCACCATCTGGGTGTCGGTGCCGGTGTGGAGGTCGGTGTTTGAGTAGCGCTTGTTATAAAAAAGCGTCTGCCACTGGCGCACCATGCCCAGCGAAGAGTTGTTTATAATCGCAACCTTGATTGGTATCTGGTTGATGGTGCAGGTGGCAAGCTCCTGATTAGTCATTTGGAAACAGCCATCGCCATCGATTGCCCAGACCAACTTCTCGGGCATTGCAACCTTTGCGCCCATGGCTGCAGGAACTGCATAGCCCATGGTTCCCGCGCCACCAGAGTTCAGCCAGGTGTTTGGGTTTTCATAATTGATGAACTGTGCCGACCACATCTGGTGCTGGCCAACGCCTGCTGCATAGATGGCCTCGGGTCCAGAAAGCTGACCAATTCTCTCGATTACGTACTGCGGAGCCAACTTGCCATCGTCAAGGTCGTTGTAGCCGAGCGGGTAGCGCTCCTTAAGCCCGTTTAGGTAGCTCCACCACTCTGAGATGTCGTACTTCTTGCCCTTGAGCTGCTTCTCCAGCTCTTGGGTCAGCATCGCGATTACAACCTTTGCGTCTCCCACGATTGGCACATCTGCGTGACGGATCTTGCCGATTTCCGCCGGGTCAATGTCAACGTGAATAACCTTTGCACCCTTAGCAAATGTCTTGACATCGCCAGTTACGCGGTCATCAAATCGAGCGCCCAGAGTAATGAGCAAATCTGCCTTCTGGAGGCCGGTAACAGCTGGCACGGTGCCGTGCATGCCGGGCATGCCCAAATGCTGCGGGTCAGAGTCTGGATAGGCACCGCGTGCCATCAGGGTGGTTGTCACCGGGGCACCGATCAGCTTGGCCAGCTTGTGAAGCTCCTTATGAGCACCAGCGCGGATTACTCCACCGCCTACATAGAGAATCGGCTTCTTTGACTGAAGAATCAGCTCTGCAGCGGCCTGAACCTGCTTGCCATGAGGGTCAGTTACTGGCTTGTAGCCAGGAGTCATCTCCTTGGTGGGGGGCCAGCTGAACTCAAACTTTGCGTTCTGAGCATCCTTGGCAACGTCCACCAAAACCGGTCCCGGCCTGCCTGTGGTTGCGATCTCAATCGCGGATGCCATGACAGCCGGGATGTCCTCGGCCTTGGTTACTAGGAAGCTGTGCTTTGTGATCGGCATCGTGATTCCAACGATGTCTGCCTCTTGGAAGGCGTCGGTGCCGATTGCGTGCGAATTCACCTGGCCGGTTATGGCCAGTATTGGAACGGAGTCCATGTGAGCGTCGGCGATTGCCGTAACCAGGTTCGTTGCACCGGGTCCGCTGGTTGCAATGCAGACTCCAAGCCTGCCGCTAGCGGCCGCGTAGCCCTCGGCTGCGTGCCCTGCACCCTGCTCGTGACGAACGAGGATGTGGCGAATCTTGCTGGAGTCCATGAGCGGGTCATAGGTTGGGAGAATTGCTCCACCTGGAAGCCCGAAGACCGTGTCCACGCCAAGTAGCTCCAGGGAACGAATAATTGCCTGGGCACCTGAAAGGGTCTCTGTCATCGAATCTCCAAAATAGTAATTAACCGCAGTATGCGCCCTCGGAGGCCGAGTGCACCAACTTGGTGTATTTCGCTAGAACGCCGCGGGTATAGCGCGGTGGCAATGGCTGCCACTGCTGCTTCCTCGCAGCCAGCTCATCATCGTCGACCAGTAAGTCAAGCGATCGAGCTGCAACATCGACTCGAATCAAGTCTCCATCACGAACCAGAGCAATCGGTCCACCATCGGTGGCCTCTGGGGCAATGTGGCCGATACAAAGGCCGGTTGTGCCGCCCGAGAATCTGCCGTCCGTCAATAGTAGGACATCTTTACCCAATCCCGCACCCTTGATTGCTCCCGTGATGGCTAGCATCTCGCGCATTCCAGGGCCACCCTTAGGGCCCTCGTAGCGAATCACAACTACGTCACCGGCCTTGATCTCACCCCTGGTGAGAGCCTCCATCGCCGCAGCCTCACGCTCGAAGACCTTTGCTGGACCCTCAAAAGTTTCCAGGTCAAATCCGGCTGTCTTCACTACCGCGCCCTCTGGGGCGATGCTGCCGCGCAAAATCGCAATGCCTCCGTCTTTGTGAATTGGGTTGTTCATTGCGCGGATGATTTTGCCGTCTGGGTCAGGAGGATTTATCTCTGCGAGGTTCTCCCTTAGCGTTTTACCGGTTGCAGTCATCACGTCCCCGTGCATCAGGCCTGCATCCAGCAGTGCCTTCATGACAACCGGTACCCCACCGACTCGGTCAACGTCATTCATCACAAACTGCCCGAAAGGCTTCAGGTCTCCAAGGTGCGGGACCTTGTCCGCAATTCGGTTGAAGTCATCTAGGGTTAGCTCTACTTCCGCCTCACGGGCAATGGCGAGCAGGTGCAGCACGGCGTTGGTCGAACCTCCGAAGGCCATCAGCACCGCAATTGCATTCTCAAAAGCCTCCTTGGTGAGGATTTGTCTTGCGGTGATGCCCTTTGAAATCAGGTTCACTACCGCCTCGCCGCTTCGGTGTGCCCAGGTGTCACGCCTTCTATCTGCCGAAGGTGGCGCTGCGCTGCCGGGAAGCGAGAGGCCGAGTGCTTCTCCGATTGAAGCCATGGTGTTTGCGGTATACATTCCGCCACAGGCTCCCTCACCCGGACAGATTGCACGCTCAATTCGACCGAGGTCTTCCTCGCTCATCGTGCCTGCCTTGCACGCTCCAACCGCCTCAAAGGCATCGATGATCGTGACCTGTTTTTCCGTGCCGTCGGAGAGCTTTACCCAACCCGGGGCGATAGATCCGGCATAAAGAAATACTGCTGAGACATCCAGCCTGGCAGCTGCCATCATCATCCCCGGCAAAGACTTGTCACAGCCTGCGAGCAAGACCGTGCCGTCAAGGCGCTCGGCTTCCATGACGGTCTCTACTGAGTCCGCGATGACCTCACGAGAAACCAGCGAGAAGTGCATGCCCTCATGGCCCATTGAGATGCCGTCCGACATTGAAATCGTTCCAAATTTCATTCCAAAGCCACCAGCCGCCGCAATTCCTTCTTTTGAGGCGTCGGCAAGGCGGTCAAGTGAAAGGTTGCAGGGGGTTATTTCGTTCCACGATGAGGCAATTCCGATTTGTGGCTTTACCCAGTCCTCATCTCCCATACCAACGGCCCTGAGCATTCCGCGCGCGGGTGCCCTCTCAATACCGTCGGTGACGACGTGGCTTCTTGGCTTCATCTGGTTAGTCATGGGCTCAATCTTATGTTGATAAGGAGGTAGCCTGAACTCGTGGAATCCCAAGACACCACCAAGGTGCCAACTGGCCTAGTGCTCTATAACCGCGCCTCTCATGCCGCGGCCAAGGAGGTCATCTACTCCTACTCGACCTCTTTCGGGCTTGCCACCAGGCTCTTGGACAGCGGCTTCCGCGAGCACGTTGAGAACATCTATGCCATGGTCCGGGTAGCAGACGAGATCGTCGACGGCTCTGCCGCTGAGGCTCAGCAAGTTGAAAAAGCGGTAAGCCCTGAGCAAATGCTCAATGAGTTTGAAAATGAGACCTACCGAGCCATGGAGCTTGGCTACTCGACAAAC
>JADHKY010000018.1 GCA_016780945.1 Aquiluna sp.
AATCTTTACACCCTTGACTACTGGCTGAAGCTCGCAGACAGTGTGGTTTCTGCGGGTGCGCATGTGCTTGCAATTAAGGACATGGCTGGCCTGTTGCGACCTCGGGCCGCGGCGACACTGGTCACCGCGCTTAGAGACCGATTTGACCTTCCCGTTCACCTCCACACCCACGACACCGCAGGTGGCCAGCTTGCAACCCTGCTGGCTGCGGTAGATGCGGGTGTCGACGCGGTGGATGTGGCAAGCGCTCCGATGGCTGGAACCACCTCGCAACCATCCGCCTCTGGATTAGTTGCAGCCCTGGCAAACACCGAGCGCGACACCGAGATGTCGCTTGACAAGGTGACGGACCTTGAGCCCTACTGGGAGGCAGTCCGTAAGGTCTACGCACCCTTCGAGTCGGGCCTTCCCGGCCCAACCGGCAGGGTCTACAGGCACGAGATTCCTGGCGGCCAGCTATCAAACCTGAGGCAGCAGGCAATTGCCCTTGGCCTAGGAGACCGCTTCGAACTGGTAGAGCAGATGTACTCAGAGGCAAACCGAATCCTGGGAAGGCCACCAAAGGTGACCCCAAGCTCCAAGGTGGTTGGCGACCTTGCGCTTCATCTGGTAGCCGTCGATGCCGATCCCATAGAGTTTGAGGAAAACCCGCAGAAATTTGACATTCCAGACTCCGTGATTGGCTTCATGGCCGGGGAACTGGGAGACCTTCCAGGGGGCTGGCCAGAACCATTTAGAACCAAGGTGCTGGAGGGGAAGAATCCAGATATCTCAATCAAGCCAATCACCAAGGAAGACTCCGCGGGCATCACAAGTAGCGAGCACTCGGTTAGAAGGCAGACGCTCAATAGGCTGCTGTTCCCAGCTCCAACCAAAGAGTTTGAGCGGATGCGCACCACCTACGGCAAGCTCACCAACGTTCCCACCCTTGATTACCTCTATGGTCTGGAGCCGGAGACTGAGCACGTCGTGGAGTTGCGAAAGGGGCTTCAGCTCTTTGTCGGACTCGAGGCGATTGGGGAAGCGGACTCCAAGGGCTTCAGGACTGTGATGGCAAAACTCAACGGTCAGCTCCGGCCAGTCACCGTTCGCGACCACAGCATCTCAAGCGTTGAGTCCACCGCGGAGAAGGCCGACCCGGCAAACCCTTCCCACGCAGCAGCGCCATTCACGGGTGTTGTGACACCAAAGGTTGAGGTGGGACAGAGCGTGACCGCAGGCCAGCCAATTGCGTCGATCGAGGCAATGAAGATGGAGGCCTCCATCGCAGCTCCAATTAGTGGCAAGATTGTTCGGCTGGGAGTAGCTGGCCCAACACCCGTTGAGGGTGGCGACCTAATAGCAGTAATCGAATAGGGAGAAATGTCTCGCAAGAATGATGACGAGTTTTCGTCGGGGGAGAATGCAGACTATTCGGATCTGGAACTAGATCCCGAAACCGGTCAAATCGTCTCGGTAAGCGCAGAGGGCGAGCAGGTCACTGTCGCCTCCGCAGTGTTCGAAGAGTCCGAGCCTGCCAGCATGCTCACCGCAGACAGGCTGCTTCGAGACGAGGCAAGACCGAGGATAATCCCAGAGACATTCGGCCGAAGGCTTATTTATCGCCTGACATTTGGCAAGTTCAACCCCGGTGACAACAAGAAGGTTCTGGCTAGGCGTGCCCTGGACGCAAGGATCATGCTCGACCTTGAGGGTGAGACAAGATATGTGCCCGTGCTGACCCGCAAGGGAGGCGTTGGCAAGACCACCATCACAACTCTTATCGGTATGGCCATGTCACTGGTTCGCGAGGATAGGGTTTTGGCGATTGATGCCAACCCAGATCGCGGCACCCTCGCCGAGAGGGTTGAGCTCAAGAGCGACCGCACAGTTCGCGATGTTGTAAAGCGCGCTGGAGGAATCACCTCATTTACGCTCTTTAGCGATTACGTTTCACGCGATAAGTCAAGGCTGGATGTGCTGGCTTCGGACACCGACCCAATGCTTTCAGAGGCCTTCGATGAGGGTGACTACAACGTGGTTGCCGATATCGCCACCAGGTACTACAGCATCTGCCTCACCGACTGCGGCACTGGCATTGTCCACAGCGTCATGCGGGCAATCCTGCAGCGAGCTGATGGCCTCGTCATTGTCTCCGGCGGCTCAGTCGACGAGGCAAAGCTTGCTAGCGAAACCCTTACCTGGCTCGAGTCGAATGGCTACGGCGACCTGGTCAAGAACTCGTTGGTGGCCCTGAACACCGCCACCTACGGTACCCAGCTTGTGAAGCTGGATGAGATTGAAAACCACTTCAAGACCCGGGTTCGTGCTGTGGTTCGTGTTCCCTACGATCCAATGCTTGCAGCCGGTGCTGTGATCCAGTTTGACAAGCTACACCCCGCCACCAGGCAGGCAGCAAGGGATCTTGCTGCGCTAGTTGTCGACGGTCTGGTGGATTGAGCGTTCGGGAAATTCGGCTCTTCGGGGACCCGATCCTAAAGAGCGTCTGCGATGAGGTCACCGACCTCTTAGCGGCAGAGTCTTTGGTTCAAGACCTTCTAGATACCACCTCCCTGCCCGGCAGAGCGGGTGTTGCAGCAAACCAAATTGGAGTTGGCCAGAGGGTTTTTGCCTACAGCGTCGACGACGAACTGGGTTACCTAATAAACCCAGAGATTATCGAGCTTGCCGGAGAAAAGCTTGAGATCGAGGAGGGCTGCCTCTCGGTTCCGGGGCTTTGGCATAAAACCCCCAGGTATGAGCGGGCGACCGCAAGGGGATTGCAGCTCGATGGCAGCACAATTGAAATTACTGGCGAGGGCCTTCTTGCCCAGGCGCTGCAACACGAGTGCGACCACCTAGACGGACTTCTTTACCTAGACAGGTTGCTCCCCGAGGAGCGCAAGCTAGCGCTCAGGGCTCTTAGAGAGCAGGACTGGTTTCTTAGCTAGCGTAGATTCTGTCCACGTGAATTGAGAAGTCTTTGAGCACCTCACCGCGCTTGATCTTTAGCGATGGAGTTAGGTGGCCAGAGGCCTCAGTGAGTTCAACATCGAGAATCTCAAAAGCCCTAACCTGCTCCGCCTGAGAGAACTTTTCATTGACCCCGTCTACAGCCCTCTGTAGCTCCTCGCGAATCCGTGGGTGCTTGGTTGCCTCCGCGAGGGTCAGCTTCTCCGTGATGCCGTTCTGCTCACACCAAACCGGAACCATCTCTGGGTCTAGTGAAATGAGGGCGCTAATAAACGGCTGCGAATCACCAATCACGACCACCTGGCCAACTAGGGGGTGAGCGCGAAGCGGATCCTCAATCGGAGCAGGAGCTACGTTTTTACCGCCTGCAGTAACTAGCAATTCCTTTTTGCGACCGGTGATTGTTAGGAAGCCGTCCTCGTCCAGCTCACCAATGTCACCGGAGCGGAACCAGTCCTCGGTGAATGCCTCGCGGGTTGCAGCTTCGTTGCGGTGGTAACCGCGCATGATGTTGATGCCGCGAAGTAGCACCTCGCCATCCTCGGCAATCTTGATTCCGGTTCCCGGAAGCGCTCTACCAACCTTGCCAATCTTCTGCCAGCTAACGCGGCCAATAACTGCGGCCGCGGCTGTCTCGGTGAGGCCGTAGCCCTCTAAAACAATCAACCCAATTCCACGGAAGAAGTGGCCAAGCCTTGCACCCAGTGGTGCACCACCTGAGATTGCGTACTTGACCTCGCCTCCCATTGCTGCGCGAAGCTTGGAAAAGACCAGGCGGTCAAAGAGCTTGTGTCTAACCTTGAGGCCAAGACTTGGCCCCTTGGGGTCATCGAGGGCCTTTGAGTAGTCAATGGCGGTTTGCGCCGCAGCACGGAAGATCTTGCCCTTACCTCCGGCCTCTGCCTTGAGCTCTGCGTTGTTGTAGACCTTCTCAAAAACGCGCGGCACAGCCAACAGGAAGGTCGGCTTGTAGCCAGGGAGCTCGGCGGCGACCATCTTGGTGTCGCCTAGGTGGCCCACCTTCACACCCGAATAGATGCAGAGCGCAGCAACGTAGCGCCCGAAGATGTGTGCGAGGGGGACAAATATCAGCGAACGCTGGAACTCGTTGCAAAGCTCTGGAACCTCAGCGGCCGCATTCTTGCAGTGGTCCACAAAGCTAGAGTGGGTTAGTTCACAGCCCTTTGGATTACCTGTGGTGCCAGAGGTGTAAACGATGGTCGCAAGGTCTGGACCCTCAGCATTTTTCCTTGCCGTCTCCAAATCAGCGTCAGAGATCTTCTCGCCCGATTTGTGAAGGTCGGAGAACTCCTTGGAGTCGATCCTCCACACCTTGGACACCTTCTTTACATTCGAGCTAATTTTGTTGAAGCGCTCGAGGTGCTCGTCGTTCTCAAGGAATAGCGCTACCGAGTCCGAGTCGGAGAGAATCCACTCGATTTGCGCTGGAGAGGAAGTCTCGTAGATGGGTACTACAACCCCTCCTGCGAACCAAACCGCAAAGTCAATTAGCGTCCACTCGTAGCGAGTGCGAGACATCAGAGCAACCGCGTCTCCAGGCTTGATACCAGAGGCAATCAAACCCTTAGCTAGGCTTTCGACTTCGCTGAGGTAGTCCTCGGCGGTTACATCGCGCCAGCCTCCGTCAGAGTTCTTACGACTAAAGAGGGCATGCTTTGGGTTTTTAGCCACGCGGCTTAGTAAGAGGTCCGTTGCGTTCTCGCGGGGGTTGGTTTCCACTCTCAGCGGCACATCGTAAAACGTCATCGTTTGTCTCCCTCAGAAGTTTCCTAAACTCTACTCTTCGCCCCTCACCGTGTCACCAGCCGCGGATGGCTCCAAATGACAAGTGCAGTTAGTTAGTTTCCGCCCTAATATTCTGGTTTGGCCATTTGAACGGAGTACCCCTTGCTTAGTGTCGGTATTGACATCGGCGGAACCAAAATCCTTGGTGCGCTTGTCGACGAATCCGGCAAGGTTATCCAGGAAAAAAGAATTGCGTCTCCAGCCCAGGATCCTGCGCGTTTGGTTGACGATGTGGCAGGGCTTATCGATGACCTTCTCAGGGTCGAGCCCGAGGTAGCTGGGATAGGCGTTGCAGCAGCGGGCTTTATAGATGCCGAAAGGTCAACAGTTCTCTACGCTCCAAACCTGAACTGGCGAAATGAGCCTCTGCAGCAAAGAATCTCAGGGAGGGTCGGTCGCGAGGTCGTCATTGAAAATGACGCGAACGCAGCCGGTTGGGCGGAGTTTCGCTTTGGTGCTGCTTCGAAGTACGGCTCGATGATGATGCTCACCCTTGGTACCGGCGTCGGTGGGGCAGTGGTGGCCGATGGCAAGTTGATGCGCGGAGGCTTTGGGATTGGCGGCGAGCTCGGCCACGTCACAGTTGTCGACGGCGGCATCAAGTGCGGCTGCGGCAGACTCGGCTGCGTGGAGCAGTACTCGTCTGGCACGGCTCTGCTGAGAGAGCTGAGGAGTATTGCTAGCTCTAGCTCAGCCGAAGGGGCAAGGCTCAGGGAGCTAGCTGGCGAGGGGGAGCTCTCCGGCCATCACGCTTATCTTGCCTTTCAAGAGGGAGACAAGGCCACCCGCCAAGAGGTTGAGCGCGCGGCAGAGTATCTAGCCCGAGCCATGGGCTCGCTGGTTGCGGTTTTAGACCCTGAGGTGTTCGTTATCGGGGGAGGCCTCTCGGAGTTGGGCCAGGGGATTTTGGACCCCATCACTAGGCACTTTGCAGCCCAGCTGCCCGCCCAAGGATTTAGGCCCGAGGCAGACATTGTGCTTGCCAGCTTTGCAAATGAGGCCGGAGTAATTGGAGCAGCCGATTTGGCCCGCCAGGCGGGCCAGTAAGCTTTAGTTTCAAACTGGAGAAGACACGTGACCTACCTAATTCTGAAGAACCTGGTGCTGGGGCCAATCCTGCAGCTGCTGTTCAGGCCTTGGGTTAGGGGTTCTGAGAACATTCCAAAGCGTGGTGCCGCGATTCTGGCAAGTAATCACCTTTCCTTTGTTGACTCGATCTTTTTGCCGCTAAAGGTGAAAAGGCCGATTACCTTTTTGGCTAAGAGTGACTACTTCACAGGCAAGGGTTTCAAGGGGGCCCTGATTCGCTGGTTCTTCAAGGCCAACGGCCAGCTTCCCATTGATAGAAGCGGTGGTAAGTCCTCCGAGGATGCCCTAAACACAGGACTGGGTGTACTGGAGCGAGAGCTGGTACTTGGTATCTACCCAGAGGGCACCCGGTCTCCCGATGCCAAGCTCTATAGGGGCAGAACAGGAATTGCCAGAATGGTTCTCGAGGCACAGGTCCCAGTGATTCCGGTTGCGATGATTAACACCGAGAAGGTCATGCCGCTTGGCAGCAAATACCCCAAGATTCGCCGGGTCGGCATGCGTATTGGTGAGCCCATGGACTTCTCTCGGTTTGCGGGCATGGAATCGGAGCGAGCTGTGCTTCGTGCAGTGACCGACCAGATCATTTATGAGATCAAGCAGCTTTCGAATCAGCCATATGCTGATGTCTACGCCTCGACCATTCGTAACCGCCTCGCACGCAGCACAAACTAAGGAAGCACATTGCAGGATTTTGGACTAGATAACTACCGCGAGCTAACCGCGGCACAGCAGCCCACCTGGGCAGATGCTGGTGTGCTGGAGAGCGTGCGGAACCAGCTGGGCGCACTGCCGCCACTTGTCTTCGCTGGCGAGGTCGATACCCTCCGCACCAGGCTCGCACAGGCGGCAAGGGGAGAGGCATTCTTACTTCAGGGCGGCGACTGCGCTGAGACCTTTGTCGACGCAACTGCTGACCGGATTCGCAACCGCATCAAGACTGTGCTGCAGATGGCCGTGGTTTTGATGTATGGCTCGTCGCTTCCGGTCATCAAGATGGGCCGCATGGCGGGTCAGTTCGCCAAGCCTCGCTCCTCAGACTTTGAAACTCGAGAAGGGGTTACCCTTCCCGCCTACCGCGGAGATGCTGTGAACAGCTACGAGTTCACCGAGGAGGCTCGCAAGAACGATGCCATGCGCCTGCTCCAGGCCTACAACACCTCCTCAAGCACGCTCAACCTAATCAGGGCCTTCACCACCGGTGGCTTTGCTGATTTGCGAGAGGTTCACGCGTGGAACCGCGGTTTCACCGATAACCCAGCAAACAAGAAGTATGAATCTATTGCAGGGGACATCGACAGGGCCATGAGGTTCATGGAGGCCTGTGGGGTTGACTCTGCAGAGCTGAGGGCGACAGAGTTCTTCGTCTCTCACGAGGGTCTGCTGTTTGACTACGAGCGTCCTCTGACACGGATCGACTCGAGGACGCTTTTTCCTTACGTCACAAGCTCACACTTCATCTGGATCGGAGAGCGCACCAGGCAACTCGATGGCGCTCACGTCGACTTCTTCTCGAGAGTCAGAAACCCACTGGGCGTGAAGCTTGGGCCAACCTCGAGTGTTGACGATGTGCTAAAGCTCATCGACAAGCTGGACCCAGAGCGCGAGCCAGGAAGGCTAACCCTTATTAGCCGAATGGGTGCCGGCAAGATTCGCGATGAACTTCCAAAGCTCGTTGAGGCAGTTCGTGACTCAGGGGCAAGCCCGCTCTGGATCACCGACCCAATGCACGGCAACGGCATCACCACGGCAAATGGCTACAAGTCCAGGCGATTTGACGATGTCATGGACGAGGTGCAGGGATTCTTCGAGGTTCACCGAGATCTCGGAACTCACCCCGGTGGTCTTCACGTCGAGCTCACCGGTGATGATGTCGCAGAGTGCCTTGGCGGCTCCGAGCAAATTGACGAGGCCACCTTGGAGCAGCGCTACGAGTCGGTCTGTGACCCAAGGCTTAACCACATGCAGTCTCTTGAGCTGGCATTCTTAGTTGCGGAACAATTGGTCGAAACCGCCAGGAGAAAGATTGATAGCTGACCAAGTAGAGAACTGGATCACGCTTGACCAGGCTGCCTCGCAGCTTGGCATCTCAACCTCGAAGGTCAGAAGGCTAATCGAGGAGCACATTCTCTTTGCCGTCAAGATAGACAAGCAACCGATGATTCCATCTGACATCATCGTCGGAAATGAACCCCTCAGCAGCATTCGCGGCACCATGCTGCAGCTTTTGGACTTAGGTCTCACCGAAGCAGAGGCAATTGAATGGCTCTACGAGGAAAACGATGTTCTAGGTGAGAAGCCAATCGCAGCTCTCGTGAAGGGGCATAAGGCTCCGGTGCGAAGAGCCGCTCAGGCACTTGGCTAGTGTGTGCGGTTTATAACCTGTTGAGCTAGTGCCGCAAGCATCTTCCGTCCCTGATCGCTGATTTCTAGATTTGCAAGCCCCTCAATGGCGCGATTCGAGTGCTCCTCAATCAGCCGCTCCGTTTTTTCAAGGGCACCAGAGTCTGTGATTGTCTGCCGCATGAACTCCAGTTGTTCAGCGTCGATTTCACCGCCCATGAGTAGCTCGTTGAAGATTCGGGCAACCGAGGCCGGCAAAGTCTCTAGGGTGAGCGCAACCAATACCGTGCGCTTACCTTCTCTCAGGTCATCACCTGCCGGCTTGCCCGTCACCTCCGGGTCACCAAAGACTCCAAGCACATCGTCCCGAAGCTGGAATGCAAGCCCCAGCGGAATACCAAACTCGCTCAACATCTTGAGGTTTCCCCCAGCAGCTCCGGACAGAGCGGCGCCGATCAACAGTGGCGCCTCAAGGGAGTATTTGGCGGTCTTATAGAGCATTACGCGGTTGGCAATGGCAACGGCCTCAGACTGCTTGCGGATGGGGGCCGCGTTCTCCTCGAGGACGTCGAGGTATTGTCCGGCCATAACCTCAAAGCGCATCTGTGAGAACTGCGTGCGACAGTTGGCCTCGTCCTCGGCACTGACCTCTTGGAGTGCTTGCCCGAATAGCTCCGAGCTCCAGGCCAACATCAGATCTCCAGTGAGGACCGAACCTGCCATGCCGAACTTTGCCGGGCTGCCACTAAACGACTTCGTCTGGTGAAGAGTTTCAAAACGCTTGTGGATTGCGGGCTGGCCCCTGCGAGTGTCGGACTGATCGAGAAGGTCATCGTGAACAAGGGCTGCTGCATGGAACATCTCTAGAGCTGCAGCTACGCCAACAATGGGGGAGTCGATGTTTATGGAGTCCTTGGTGACCTCTTGGGGTTGATACCCAGCCCAGGACCAGAAGCAGAAAAGAGCACGAAATCTTTTTCCCCCGGAAAGTAGGGATTGTGTGTAGTCAATGATTGGTTCTAGATCACTAGAGATTTCCAAAAGCTGGTGTCTTTTGTCCTCGCAGAAGTCATCTAGCCTCTGCTGGACGAGCTCTAGCAGGAAATTTTGAGGCACGCGGGATAGCCTAGCGGCACTTCGCTGTTTACAATTTAGAGGGAATGGAGAGCTAAATGGCACTATCCGAAAACGAGCAGCGACTGCTGGAGGAGATGGAGCGCAACCTCTTGCAAGAGGACGCGTCCCTCGACCAGAAGCTAAAGCGCGTGGGTTCGGTGAACCGCAGCGCGGGCAAGCTGGTTGCCGGCGTCCTGACAATGATCGCGGGCATTGGCCTGCTTATTTTTGCCGTCGCAACCCAGGTGACCTTCATGGGTGTTGTTGCCTTCATCGTCATGGTGATTGGGTTGGTTGTAGCTTCCAGTAACTTCCGGCTGCCTGAGCTACCAAAGACTAATTCCTCCTCTGGCGGCGCCTCGTTCTTTGAAGATCGTTGGAATAACAGGTTCAATAACGACTAAACGCCTGAAGATTCGAATAACCCCCGCCAAACTGCGGGGGTTTTTTCTTGCCCAAATTGTGATAAAAATGGTTGCGTTTTGCAGCAATGTGGAGCAAAGTGGAGTAAAGTGGGGAATAGCTAAGAAAGGGGTGCGGCGATGTTGCTGGGTACTCATACTCCAAAGCTTGACGACAAAGGCCGCATCATCCTTCCCGCGAAGTTTCGCGATGAGCTCTCTGACGGTGTGGTGGTAACCCGCGGACAGGAGCGTTGCCTATACGTCTTCTCAAAAAGTGAGTTCGAGTCCGTCCACGAAAAGATTCGCCAAGCACCTGTCACCTCGGAGGAGGCCAGGAAGTATCTGCGTCTGTTTCTCTCAGGTGCGGCAGATGACACCCCAGACAAGCAGGGCAGGGTGTTGGTTCCGCAGCTACTGAGGGACTACGCAGGCCTCACCAAGGAGCTCGTCATCATCGGTGTCGGTTCCAGGGCTGAGATCTGGGATGCCGCTAGCTGGCAGGAATACCTCTCGAGCAATGAAGAAAAATTTGCGACCCAGGCGGAGGAGGTGATTCCGGGGCTGTTCTAGCCCTGCACTTTGGTCTCTGGCCGAGCCCGGCTTTCTTCCCCTAAGTCGGACCCCGTGAAAACCAAGCTCACGGATTCGGACAGGGACCAAAGGGTAGGGATAGCTCCCCAAGAAACTATGAGCAATCTATCCTCCGAACTTCACCGCCCGGTAATGCTTGAGCGTTGCCTGGAGCTACTCAAACCCGGAATTCAAGGCAACAGTCCTGTTGTCGTGGACGCCACCCTCGGACTTGGCGGACACACCGAGGCCCTTCTGAACTCCTTTGCAAACCTGCGCGTCGTAGGTCTCGACAGGGATCCGGTCGCCCTAGAGCTCGCTACCGAGAGGCTGGCAAGCTTTGGGTCCAGGTTCACTCCGGTGCTTGCCGTCTACGACGAATTCTCTGAGGTCCTTGAGGAATTGGCAATCGAGCAGATTGATGGCGCGCTCTTTGACCTTGGCGTTAGCTCAATGCAGCTTGATCAGCGCGACCGGGGCTTTGCCTATGCGCAGGAGGCGCCGCTTGACATGCGAATGGACCAGACCTCGGGTAGGACTGCTGCCGACCTCCTCGCAACACTGGATGTTGAGGAGCTAACCAAGATCTTCCGCGATTTTGGTGAGGAGCGATTTGCCTTCCCGATTGCCAAGAAAATAGTGGCCCAAAGACAGCTAAGCCCGATAACTTCCAGCGCCCAGCTAAACGAAATTGTCGAGTCGGTAGTCCCCAAGGCTCCTGGAAAGCAGTCCGGGCACCCTGCAAAGCGCATTTATCAAGCACTGCGAATTGCCGTGAATGAGGAGCTGGAGGTTCTCGAGCGAGCACTTCCACAGGCAATTGAGGCACTTAGGCCAGGGGCCGCAATCGTGGTGATGTCCTATCACTCTCTAGAGGACCAGATCACCAAGGACGCACTGCGCAAGGCCGCCACGAGCCAGAGCCCCATTGAGCTTCCAGTTGAGCTGCCAGGAATGGGCCCAACACTGAGCATGATCACCAAGGGCGTGGAGCGGGCCGGAGAGACCGAACTTTCGAATAACCCACGAGCCGCCTCAGCGAGGCTTCGGGCAGCAAAGAAGCTGGAGAAGAGCGCATGAGAGTAATGATGCTCAGCGAGCAGGACGCCAGGAAGCTAAGGCCCAGCGTCATTGCTGGCCTCATATTTGTTTTGGGCATTGTCTTGGTTTACGTCGTTCAGCTCTCGCTGAACATGGTTCTCACCCAGGACGCCTACAAGCTCTCTAAGCTCATGGCTGAAAAGCGCCAACTCGCCACCGAGGTCCAGATCATCCAGGAGGAAGTAGATTCCCTGGCTTCGCCTCAGAACCTTGCGGATGCTGCCAACCGCCTTGGAATGGTCGCAAACCCAGCCTCGGTGCTCTTAGACATTCGCTCCGGCAAGGTGTTCGGTGACCCCGTTCCGGCAGATCCCGATGAGACGGCAGTTGCGAGTGCCAACATGGTTGCCAACGCGGCCCTCGGCACGGTCTCTGAGTTCAGCCCCAGCACCATCGCGGCAAGTGGCTTCGATATCAGTGTTGCAATCGTCTCGGACGCAGATTCTGCCCTAGCGTTGGATTCAGGACTTATTCCGGCATCCCCGACCAGGTAGGCAATATGGGCACTCACGCTAAATTGACCTCCCGTCTAACAGCTTTTGTGCTTCTGCTCTTTGTTCTCGTGGGCGCTCTTGGTTGGCGTCTGGTCGACTTTCAGGTCGTGCGTGCTGAGGAAATTCAGGAAAAATCTCTCGAGCGCCGAAGCGTAACTCAGACCCTGACAGCACTGCGTGGCGACATTCTCGACAGCAGTGGGCAGGTACTTGCCAGAACCGTTTTTAGGTACGACGTGAACGCCGCGCCAAAGAACGTTGGCCCGGTGTTTAGGGCAGAGGACGGAGTTGTCACCGAGCACTCAGTTGAGGCGATAGCAATGGAGCTTGCACCTCTCCTGGGACTGAGCCTTGAGGAGCTTTTGCCGAGGCTTGAGGGCGATAGCGAATACGCCAACCTTGCAAAAGCCGTGGGTGCCGCTACCTATAACGCCATCAGGGACCTTAGGGTGCCGTGGATCTACTTTGACCAGTTCTCTGACCGGCTCTACCCCAACGGAGCGGTCGCGGGTAACCTAATCGGCTTTGTGGGTAGTGACGGCACACCCCTTGCGGGACTCGAGAGACAGTTCAATAGCTGCCTCGCAGGAGTCGATGGCCAAGAGAAGTACGAGCGTTCTGCCGAGGGCGTGAGGATTCCGACCTCGAATGTTGTCACGCAGCCCACCCAGGATGGCGGCAACTTAAACCTGACAATCGATTCGAACCTCCAGTTTTTTGCGCAGCAGGTACTTTCCGACACCGTCGCAGAGCTCAACGCCGACTGGGCCAGCGCGATCGTCATCGAGGTTGAAACAGGTCGCATTCTGGCTGCTGCTGAGGCGCCAACAGTGGATCCAAATGATCCCGCTGCCACCGATGCGGGCAACCGCGGTAGCAAGATCATGCAGTTTGCCTTTGAGCCGGGCTCGATTATGAAGTCGATTTCTTCCGCAATGGTTTTGGACTCGGGAGCAGCGAACGAATTTGAGACCAAGAAGGCTCCCGACCGGCTGCAGCTTGAATACGGGGAGTCAATCAAGGACAGCTTTGATCACGATGAGTTCGATCTGAGCCTGGCTGGTGTTCTCCGTTACAGCTCCAACACTGGCATCTATGCCTTTGGCATGGAGGTCGACGAAAAAGAGCGCTTCAACTACCTCCAAGACTTTGGCTTTGGAACCAGCAGTGGCCTGAACTTTGAGGGTGAGAGCTCGGGAATCCTCAGGCCCTATGAGGAGTGGCAGTATGCCGATAAATACACCCACCTGTTTGGCCAAGGTATCTCCGTCACCGCCCTCCAGATGGGTTTTGCCTACCAGGCCATCGCCAATGGGGGAGTGCGGCTTGATCCAATCCTGGTTGACAGCTGCACTGGTCCAGCCGGCGAGGTCCTCTACGAACCCAATCAAAAGGGCTACCGGGTCATCTCCGAGGCAAATGCGGACCTAAATCTCCAGCTAATGGAGAAGGTGGTCGAGTTCGGTGGAGTTGGTAAGACGGCCGCAATTGAGGACTACCGGGTGGCGGGAAAGACCGGCACCGCCCAGATCCGCGAAGGTGACGGTTACGGCGAGCGCTACGCCATCTCCTTCTACGGAGTGGCCCCCGTTGAAAACCCGAGGTTTGTTGTGGGAGTCACAATCTATAGACCAGAGGGGGTTAGCAACTCGGCCAAGGCAACCCCACCTTTCAAGGCAATCATGCAGCAGGCGCTAAAGCACTATCGTGTGCCACCATCGACCACTATCTCTCGTGATGACATCCCGTCAAACCGGTTTGGTGAACCAGGTGCCTAGCCTTGCGAGCATTGCCGCTAAGTTTGGCGGCCAGCTTTCCTTCGGAGGCGACCTAGTC
>JADHKY010000019.1 GCA_016780945.1 Aquiluna sp.
TGACGGTCACACGATTGCCTACCCAGACTCCTGCGTTGGTACCGATAGTCACACCACGATGGTGAATGGGCTCGGAGTGCTTGGTTGGGGTGTAGGTGGAATCGAGGCAGAGGCAGCAATGCTTGGCCAACCTGTCTCAATGCTTATTCCTAGAGTTGTCGGATTCAAGCTGACCGGGGACATTCCGGTTGGTGCAACGGCTACCGACGTCGTTCTGACTATCACCGAGATGCTGAGAAAGCACGGCGTAGTTGGAAAGTTTGTGGAGTTCTATGGCGAAGGCGTTACCAGGGTGCCGCTTGCGAACAGAGCCACCATTGGCAACATGTCACCGGAGTTTGGCTCAACCGTGGCTATTTTCCCAATTGATGAGGTAACTCTTGATTACCTGAGGACTACCGGTCGCTCCGAGGAGCAGGTGGCACTGGTCGAGGCCTACACCAAGGCTCAAGGGCTCTGGCACGATCCCGCTGTTGAGCCGACCTACTCTGAGTATCTAGAGCTTGATCTTTCGACCGTGGTTCCATCCATTGCCGGTCCCAAGCGGCCACAGGACCGAATTGCGCTCTCTGCAAGTAAGAGTGCGTTCGAGAAGGACCTGAAGAATTACGCAGCATCATTCAGCGCACCGGTTCCAGTGAAGGGTAAGGACTACTCAATCGACCATGGTGCGGTGACAATTGCATCAATCACTTCTTGCACCAATACCTCTAACCCATCGGTAATGCTCGCAGCCGGACTTTTGGCAAAAAAGGCGGTTGAGAAGGGTCTCAAAGCTAAGCCATGGGTGAAGACCTCGTTGGCTCCGGGCTCCAAGGTTGTAACCGACTACTACGACAAGTCTGGACTTACTACCTACCTCGACAAGCTTGGCTTCAACCTTGTCGGCTACGGCTGCACCACCTGCATCGGTAACTCGGGACCATTGGATGAGGAGATCTCCAGCGCTGTGAACGATGGTGACCTTGCGGTAACCGCAGTCCTTTCGGGCAACAGAAACTTTGAAGGGCGCATCAATCCAGATGTGAAGATGAACTACCTGGCATCTCCACCGCTTGTTATCGCCTACTCTCTTGCGGGCACAATGGATTTTGATTTCGAGAGCGATCCGCTGGGTCAGGATGCAGCCGGCGAAGACGTTTTCCTAGTCGACATTTGGCCGACTCCCGATGAGGTGCAGTCAACAATCGACAGCTCCATCAATAGTGAGATGTTTACCACCCAGTACGCATCAGTTTTCGATGGTGATGAGCGCTGGCGTTCACTTCCAACCCCGGAGGGTGCGCTCTTTGAGTGGGACGATAAGTCGACCTATGTGAAGAAGCCCCCGTATTTTGAGGGCATGCAGCTCAAGCCAAATCCAGTGACTGATGTTGAAAACGCGAGGGTCCTTGTAAAGCTGGGAGACTCGGTAACAACCGATCACATCTCGCCTGCCGGATCTATCAAGGTTGACTCTCCAGCTGGAAAGTACCTTAGCGACAGAGGGGTATCCAGAGTTGACTTCAACTCCTACGGCTCCAGACGCGGAAACCACGAGGTAATGATTCGTGGAACATTTGCCAACATTAGGCTCCGCAACCAGCTTCTCGATGATGTCGAGGGCACCTACACGCGCGACTTCACAAGCCCTGATGGCAGCCAGAGCTTCATCTATGACGCCTCAGAGAACTACAAGGCAGCAGGAGTCCCGTTAGTGGTCCTGGCAGGCAAAGAGTATGGCTCAGGGTCCTCACGAGACTGGGCGGCCAAGGGCACGTCGCTGCTTGGGGTGAAGGTCGTAATCGCAGAGAGCTTCGAACGCATTCACCGCAGCAACCTCATCGGGATGGGCGTATTGCCGCTTCAGTTCCCAGAGGGCCAGAACGCAACGAGCCTCGGTCTCGACGGGACCGAAAGCTTCAGCTTCACTGGGATTGAGCAGCTCAACCAGGGAGTTACGCCCAAGACCATTTCAGTTGTCGCTACACCGACATCTCACTCGCCTGAAGGAAAGCAAGAGGTTCGCTTCGATGCTGTGGTGCGAATTGACACACCGGGCGAGGCTGACTACTACCGCAATGGTGGAATTCTGCAGTACGTGCTTCGTTCACTGGTGGCCTAGGGCATAGGAACAGCTGAAGAGGGGTTGAACCCAGCATGCTTGAGCAAATTAAATCGCCCAAAGACCTACAAGGTCTCAGCGAGCGCGAGCTCAAGGGGCTGGCCGAGGAGATCCGCTCTTTCCTGATTGAAACCGTCTCGAAGACTGGCGGCCACCTGGGACCCAATCTGGGCGTAGTCGAGATCACTCTCGCTATGCACAGAGTGTTCAATTCGCCAACCGATGCCATGGTCTTCGATACCGGTCACCAGTCCTATGTCCACAAGCTGCTAACTGGCAGGCAGGATTTTTCGGGTCTCAGACAATCTGGTGGCATCGCAGGTTACCCCCAGCGCTCCGAGTCCGAACATGACATAGTCGAAAACTCCCATGCTTCGACCTCACTGTCCTGGGCTGATGGCATTTCAAGAGCGTTCAAGGCAACCGGTCAGGCCGACCGTCACGTGGTGGCTGTGATTGGTGATGGCGCACTCACTGGCGGCATGGCCTGGGAAGCCCTAAACAACATCACAGACGACAACGATCGCAACCTAGTGGTAATCGTCAACGACAACGGCCGCTCCTATGCTCCGACCATTGGTGGACTAGCAAGGGGTCTTTCGAAGATTAGAACCGAGCCTTGGTACCGAGAGGGCTATCGAATCTCCAAGCGGGTATTTTCCGTTTTCGGTCCGCTGGGAAGGGTTCTGTTCAATGCCACGCACGCGTTTATAGATTCGCTTTTGGGTTTTGGAGTTCCCAAGGGAATCTTCCCCAACCTAGATATAAAACACCTTGGACCAGTTGACGGCCACGACCTCGTGTCTCTCGAAAGAGTCCTGCAGCAGGCTAAGAACCTAGGTCAGCCTGTCATCGTGCACGTAATAACTCAGAAGGGTCGAGGTTATTCGCCTGCACTGGATGACGAAGCAGACCAGTTCCATGCCGTGGGAAAGATAAACCCGGAGAGCGGGCTACCTATCAAGGCATCTAGCGAGCCAAGCTGGACCTCCGTGTTTGGGGATGAGCTAGTAGCAGCAGCTGACGCGGACGACAAGATCGTAGGAATCACAGGAGCCATGCTGATTCCCGTTGGCATGGACGCCATGGCGGAGAAGTACCCGGGCAGGGTCTTCGATGTTGGTATCGCTGAGCAGCATGCGGTAACAGCGGCTGCGGGAATGGCTTTTGGTGGCCTGCATCCGGTCGTTGCCGTCTACTCAACCTTCCTAAATCGCGCCTTCGACCAGGTATTGATGGACGTCGCACTCCATAAAGCTGGCGTGACCTTCGTGCTGGATAGGGCCGGCGTCACAGGACCAGATGGCGCGTCTCATCACGGCATGTGGGACATGTCAATTCTTCAAGTCGTGCCGGGCATCCAGATTGCTGCCCCCAGAGACGAGGCATCTCTCAGGGAAAGTCTTCGCGAGGCAGTTGCGGTTGACAACGCCCCGACCGTAATTCGATTCCCAAAGGGAAGCGTTGCTAAGCCGCTACCGGCCCTAAAGAGACTCGCACACGGTGCGGATCTGCTCGCAGAGAGCGAAGCAAGGGATGTGTTGATCGTAGGCATCGGACCCTTCGCCCACCTAGCTGTCAGAGTTGCAGGCCTTCTTGCGCAGCAGGGAATCGGTGCCACTGTGGTTGATCCGAGGTGGATTCTGCCGGTTAGCGAAGACCTTGTTGAGCTCTCAGCACAGCACCGGCTCGTTGTCACCCTTGAGGACGGCGTTAGGGTCGGCGGCTTTGGCTCAAGACTTCGACAGAGCCTAAGGGAGGCTCAGATAGACACTGGTTTGCATGAGGTTGGCATTCCGGCCGAGTTCCTTGAGCACGCTGAACGGGATGAGATTCTTGCGAGGTTGGGACTTACCGACAAGCAGATTGCCATGGAGGTGGTGGAGCAGGTTGTCGGGACCAGGGTGCCGAAGGCTAAGCCTCAGCTGTCGGAGGAGCTAGAGCAAGATCAAGACCAGCACCAATAAGCGGAGCACAGATCTCGACCTGCCAGTGCCTGGCTCCAAGGAGCATCATCCGCGCTGCAACATCCTCTGCAGGCTCAAAACACACTCTCCTTAGGATGTAAGGGGTTAGTAGGTTCTCTACCGGCATAGCAAGCTCAGCGGCCTTGTCAACAATTAGCGGTCTCGTTGCAGTTAGCCTCGCGTGAGCCTCAGGGAAACGTTTCTCCCAGGACCTGTGGTTAGGGATGAAGTCGGTGCTGCGTTCCTCTTCGCCAAGCTCAACTGCTTCGGACTCTGAAATTGAGCGCCACCAAAGATCCAGCATCGTTCTTGAAGCCCTGCCTTGGAACTGCTTATTTGACGCAAGTTGCGATTTAGATTTTGGAGGCTCTGCTACTACCGCAGCAATGGAACGATCTGGAATCAGTCTTCCAGGGGCAACGTCCTTCTCCATTGCAACTTTGTTACGAGCAAGCCACAACGAGGCTGCAATCTTTTGTTTTCTCTCGTCCTTGATTTTGCTCATGCCAGGCAGCTGTCGCCAGGGCTCAGCTGCCTGCTCCTTAGCCTTGAAGCCAACAAGGTGCTGAAACTCCTGCATAGCCCAGTCCAGCTTTCCTTGCTCGCTGAGCGTTTGCTCTAAAGCGCCCCAGAGCTCGAACAGCACATCTACATCCAAGGCGGCATAGGTGAGCATGCTCTCGGGTAAGGGCCGTTGGGACCAGTCGGCGGCGGAGTGCTCCTTGGCTAGTTCCATTTCGAGCAAGACCTCTGCCAGCGAGGCCAGACCAAACCGCTCAAGACCGGCCAAACGGGCGCCAAGCTCTGTATCAATTAGCGAAGTTGGCCTGATGCCCAGCTCTGCAAGACACGGCAAATCCTGAGTGGCTGCGTGGAGAATCCAGGTGGTTTTAGCCATGGCACTTCCAAGCTCCTTGGCCCATTGGTCACCTTCGAAACCTTCGGGGTCTACCAGGTAGATAGCTACATCCTTGATTGCAATCTGGATGAGATAAGCCCTGTGGGAATAGCGGAAACCACTGGCTCGCTCTGCATCTAACCCGATGACTGCGACTGAGCCCAGTGCTTCGATAAGGGCCTTAAGCGACTCGGGGTCATCTACGTATCTAACCTCGAGACGGGGGTTGTCTAATTTCAATCCAGCCTCACGACCTTGCCGTCTTTCGGCGGAAGGCCCGAGATTAGTGCCACCAGCTCGATCCAGCCTCGCAGGTGATTGGAAAGATCAAAGTCGAGCGGTGCCCAGCTAGCACGAATCTCAAGCTCACCATGCTGGGGTTGAGCAACCAGTGAGCCGTGCCCGGTGGAAATAACGGTTGTTGTGGTGCCTGCCTCGTGCGCGAATTGTGCGCCAGATGCTTTCAAGCAGTCCTTGAGCCACTCCCAGGGCATGGCGGCTGTGTAATCGTCCTTTGCCATCTCAAGCTCAATAGGACTCTTTGCGTAACCGATGATTCTGAACTCAGAGTTCCAACCCTCAGGCATTTCGGGGTCTCTGCAGTAGACCAGACGACTTACCCCATGGTCTGAGGCAGTTTCGTGAGCAACCTCAGCACTAATAGCTATGGCCTCTGGGGCAATGCCTTTAGGAGAGGGAATTTGAGTCAGGACGATCTCGTCTCGAGACTCCACCTGACTGATACCTGACAGCATTCCCTGGAATGTCTCAGAGACGTCTGTTAGGTCAAGCTTCACAGTCGAAAATTACCCCGACTTCACCCATTTAGTGGACAGCCACGCTGCCGATGCGGGCAATAAATAGCCCGGCGGACGAAACCAACTCGAACTTGACTCCATGCCTTGATGTGAAGATCTCAATGCCGCTGAGCTTGTCAGAGCTCAGGTATGCCTCAACCGATGGCACAGCGCTTAGTGCGAGGAAGCCGGTCGGTCCAAACTCGCATTGAATCTTCTCAAAGCCGAGCGACTGCAGATGTTTGACTGCCTCAATGAAGTTGGTTGCATGGTGCTCTGAGATGAGCATGACCCCAGGACCAAGATCCGACGCTGTGAGAGCCCGAGAGAATACTGCTAGTTCCGCATTGGCTGGAGGGCGGTAGATCTCGTCCACGTAGCTCTTGCCGGAGGTGAGGACTACCTCTGCCCGCCTTCGCACCGAGACAAACCAGTCAAGATCAGCCTGACCTCCAAGGGACTTACTTGTTCCGTCTGGTCCAACGTGCTCGCCTTCTGGCCCTACAACAAGCGTTGCGGTAATGGGACCCAGGTTCAGCTCGTTAGGAATCAAGAAGCTCTTTGGTCTTCCGCTTGATTCGAAACAGCATGCCCCGCATTCCTCTTACTCGAAGCGGTGAGATGAGCTTTTCGAGTCCGAGCTGTCCTGGAAAGTCGTCATCTAAGTCTGTAATCTCTTGGGCGGTTTTGCCGTTTAGCGCGGCATGAAGCACCGAGGCAAACCCTCTGGTGGTCGGAGCCTCTCGCGGTGCGGAGAAGAAGAGCTCAACAGCTTCCGCATTGCCCTCAACGGCTATGAAGACCGGAGCCTGACACTCTTCGACACGCTCCATGAGCTCGGGGTTTTCTCCATACTTACTCGGGACATCCGGCAAATTCTCGCTGTACTCGAGAAGCAGCTGAAGCTTTTCCGAGTCTGGCATCAGCCCAAACTCCTCGACTATGTCGCTAGCGCTCAAGCAAATACTCCTGGAGCCTCACCCTGGGCAATGGGAACACCAACAAGGTTTCCCCACTCAGTCCAAGATCCGTCATAGTTCCGAACGTCCTTGACACCAACTAGGTACTTGAGCGCGAACCAGGTGAGCGAGGATCTCTCGCCAATTCGGCAATAGGTAATGAACTTGTCCTGAGGGCTTGAGCCAGTCTCCTCAAAGAGAATCGTCTGAAGCTCATCGAGCGGCTTGAATGAACCGTCCTCTTGAACCAACTTGCCCCATGGGACGTTCTTTGCACTTGGAATGTGGCCAGCCCTCGCTGCACCCTCATTCGGGTAGTCGGGCATGTGCAGGCGCTCACCGGTGTACTCCTGAGGAGAGCGAATGTCGATAATGGGGGAGGGCTGGTGCTTGGCGATGTCGTCTCTGAAGGCTCGAATCTCGTCATCCTTTCGAACTACTTCTGGGTAGTTACCTTCAGCTCTAGAAGGCTTGTCGGTTGTTAGGTCTCGTCCCTCGGCAATCCACTTCATTCTGCCGCCGTCAAGAAGTCTCACGTCCTGGTGCCCAAAGAGCTTGAAGACCCAAAACGCGTAGGCTGCCCACCAATTCGACTTGTCTCCGTAGAGGAGAATGGTGTCATCGCGGGAAATGCCCTTGGAGCGCATCAATTTTGCGAAGTGCTCACCATCGAGATAGTCGCGCCTTACCTGATCGTTTAGTTCGGTGTGCCAGTCAAGCTTCACAGCACCGGGGATGTGCCCGGTGTCATAGAGGAGGATGTCTTCGTTGGACTCTACAACCGTGACAGCGTCTAGATTCTCAGCCAGCCATTCGGTCGTGACCAAGGCCTCTGGGCTTGCATACTTAGAAATCTTCTCTTGTTCACTCATTGGTTGTATTTATCTCCATAAACTAGCGGTCTGGTGGTGATGTCTTTTGGGTGAACAGCGGTCTTCGGGGCCTGATTCCCTATGTAGCTATTCACCTAGCATCTCTGCTGAAGAGCTTATGCGACAGTTGGTGCCTCCTCCAGAGTTTGAGAGCGCAACCTTTGATAGTTACCGGCCGGATCCGCTATTTCCCAGTCAAGAGGCGGCAACCAAGGCTGCGAAACAATTCGCAACAGGCGGGTCCGGAAAGCTATTCGGTAGGGGAGAGACGCCACCCGGAGTCTATTTAGACGGTGGTTTCGGTGTTGGTAAGACACATCTTTTGGCGAGCATCTGGCACCAGTTTAAAGGCAGGAAAGCTTTTGGGACATTTCTTGAGTACACCTCAATAGTTGGTTTCCTTGGCTTCCAAGAGGCCGTCCGCAGACTCGGGGAGTTTTCCCTGATCTGCATTGATGAGTTTGAGCTGGACGATCCGGGCGACACGATGATCCTCTCGAGGCTGCTAAAGGAACTCTCAGCCAAGGGAGTCAAGTTTGCTGCAACCTCTAACACTCCGCCCAATGCACTCGGAGCCGGAAGATTCGCGGCCGAGGACTTCGCTCGCGAGATCGCCGGGTTAGGGCAACGTTTCCAAGTGCTCCGCATTGACGGCGAGGACTATCGTCATCGCGACCCAGACTCCCACGCGCCGGTTCTAAATGAAACTGAGCTAGCCAAATGGTTGGCTTCAAAAGAAAGCGCCTACCTGGACGATTTTCAATCACTTCTAAATCACCTGGCGACGCTGCACCCGACAAAATATCGCAAGCTGCTCTCAAAGACCTCGGCCCAAGCAATTAGTGGTGCTTTCGAGCTAACCGACCAGGTTCCGGCTCTTCGGTTTGTGGTTTTCGTTGATCGCCTCTACGAGCTCCAAATCCCACTACGTAGTTCGGGATCAGTTGCGATAACGGAGGTTTTCTCGCAGGCCATGATTGCTGGTGGCTACCGCAAAAAGTATCTAAGGGCTGTGAGTCGCCTGGGGGCTCTTTCCGAGCTCTAGTTTGCGTTTTCCTCGCGGTGTTTTTGGATGTAGTAGCGACCCCGCTTTTGCGAGAGCCAGGCTCCGAATGCCATTGAGAGTAGGGACCCGATGATAACGGCGAGGGTCGCCTCAGCCAATATCTGAGTGTTGTCGAAGAATGCCAAGTTGGCCATCAGGAGCGAGACCGTGAAGCCAACGCCTGCGAGTCCAGCGATTGCAGCAAAGTCGGGCAACTGCAACTCGAGCCTTGCTTCCTCACTCGCGATCCTGTTGGCGACATAGGCAAGTAATGTGATGCCGACTATCTTGCCTATTGGCAGGGCGAGGGTGATTCCGGTAAAGACGCTCGAGAAGCTCCCGTCAAATGTCGGGAGAGCTATTGCAACCGCAAAGAAGGCAAATACCGGAAGCGACACTGTGTTGGTCCAGGGTTGAATCTTTCCAACTAGTGAGTGCGTCTTTTTTGCGGGAATGATTAGCCCCAAGGCAACACCAGCGATGGTCGCGTGAACACCTGACTGGTAAACGGCATACCAAACAAGAATGAATGTGAGAACCCTCACGTAATTAATAGGCAGCTTATTGAAGCGCTCGGCTAGCGTGTGACCAGCGAGAACAATCGCCGCAGCCAAGAGCCACTCGATCTTCACGCCTTCGGTGTAGAAAATCGCGATTATGAGAATTGCAACCAGGTCATCAAAGATTGCAAGCGCAAGCAGGAATACCCTCGCTGACTTCGGCATACCTCGTCCAAAGATTGCCAAGATGCCAAGAGCAAAGGCAATGTCTGTAGCCGTAGGTATTGGCCATCCCACCATGTAATCGGTGCCCCAGTTGAAGGCGGTGTAGATCAGAGCCGGCACGACCACGCCTCCTACGCCAGCCAAGATAGGCACAAGCGCAGTTGACGGCTTAGATAGCACTCCTACCGTTAGCTCGTATTTGAGCTCCAACCCGGCAACCAAAAAGAAGGTTGCGAGCAACAGGTCTGAGACCCAGTGCTCGACGCTGAGCTTCAGGCCAAGCTCCTCAAACCCGATGTAGGAAAACTTGAAGTCTAGAAAAGCCGGGCCGAACGGGCTGTTTGCGATGACGAGGCCGAGAATCGCGGCTCCCATAAGCAGCAGGGCCGCAGATCTGTCGCTCTTCATTGCACTCCTTAGGTATCAATAAAGGATAAGAGATATTTGCTCGCGTTGATTTCCGCGAGCCACAACCGGTCCAAAATCGTGTAACGCGAATTTAACAAAACATGACTGCTTTCGAAACATGCGAGCTCAATCATTTCCTCATTGGCCACGTGGTCATATTTAAGGAAGGTATTCAAATGTTGGACACAGGTTCACTTAGCTGGGCGGTAACTGCCACCGCCTTCGTCTTACTTATGACGCCAGGTCTGGCCTTTTTCTACGGGGGACTAGTAAAGGCAAAGAGCGTCGTGAGCATGATGATGATGAGCTTCGGCTCGCTCGCACTCATCGGGGTGCTCTGGATTCTCTACGGTTTCAGCATGTCTGCCGTTGAGAGCCCGACTGACTTCTCTGGCAACCCATTCGCCACCTTCGCACTTGAGGGACTCGGGAATGATGACCTTGTCGGTGCTGCCTTTGGCGCAACGTTCGCCATCATCACTGTCGCTCTTATCTCAGGTTCCATTGCAGACCGTGCCAAGTTCGGCCCTTGGCTCGTGTTCGCCGGAATCTGGTCAACCCTTGTCTATTTCCCCGTTGCCTCTTGGGTCTGGGGTGGCGGCTGGATCATGGAGCTTGGCACCTGGTTCGGCACCGCTGACGTGATCGACTACGCAGGTGGAACCGCCGTGCACATTAATGCGGGTGCAGCAGCCCTGGCTCTTGCAATCGTTCTGGGTAAGCGCTTTGGCTTTGCCAAGGGCATCATGCAGCCTCACAACGTTCCTCTGGTTCTTTTGGGAGCGGCTCTGCTCTGGTTCGGTTGGTTCGGATTTAACGTGGGTGCAGAGTTCCTGAACAACATGGAGAACGTCGGTCTCATCACCGTCAACACTCTTGGAGCCACCGCAGCCGCAATCTTGGGCTGGCTAGCAATTGAGAAGGTCAAGGAAGGCAAAGCAACCTCCATTGGTGCCGCCTCAGGTGCTGTCACAGGTCTTGTAGCGATCACCCCGGCATGTGCAAACGTGACCCCATTCTGGGCACTGGTGCTTGGAGTACTGGCTGGTGTTCTCTCCGCCCTGGCAGTCGACCTGAAGTTCAAGCTCGGCTATGACGACTCGCTCGATGTGGTCGGTATCCACCTCGTCGCAGGTCTGGTTGGAACTCTCTACCTCGGCTTCTTCGCAATCGACACTGGTCTGTTCACCGGTGGAGATGCAGGACAGCTACTGGTTCAGACAGTTGCCGCCTTCGGAGTTCTCATCTACAGCTTCGTTCTAGCCCTCGTCATTGGCTTCGCAATCGAGAAGACCATTGGCTTCAGGGTCAAGAGCGAGGACGAGATCGCGGGAGTTGACCTTGTGGTCCACGGCGAGGCTGCCTACAGCTTCGGCCAGGACAGCGAGTCCAAGTCCTAACCAAGCCGCAAATAGCAAAAGGGGCGGGAGAGATCTCGCCCCTTTTGCATTGCCCATGAAAGATTCTTTTGTGGCATAATTCAACAAGTTCCATTGGGAATGTGCGGATGTGGCGCAGTTGGTAGCGCACAACCTTGCCAAGGTTGGGGTCGCGAGTTCGAGTCTCGTCATCCGCTCTAAAGAGGTTTCACCCTGAAACGGTGGAGTGGCCGAGAGGCGAGGCAGCGGCCTGCAAAGCCGTATACACGGGTTCGAATCCCGTCTTCACCTCTTAGTTACACCCGGGCGATTGGCGCAGTGGTAGCGCGCTTCCCTGACACGGAAGAGGTCACTGGTTCGAACCCAGTATCGCCCACCATAGACATCCGTCGAACAACCCCTGAACTCAACTCTTCGCCAGCGACTAGGCCCATTCCAGGGACAAAACTCTTTCTAGGACTAAGGGGAAATCATGGGTAGGGACAACGGCAGAAAAGCAGAGCTTCAGCACGAGGATCTGGCAGAGAAAGCAAGAGTGACTGCGGACAAGGTTGCTCGCGAAAAGCTTGAAGAGGCTAACCGCGAAGACAAGATGAACATCCATAAGTCGCGCAATTCCGACCCTATTCAAGAGGAAGATTAGGCCAGAGCGGCAGGCCTTGGTCTCACGGGTATTTTCCAACCTTCACCTAATAGTTGAATTGAGTTTTAACTGAGTTAACTTTCCGGGTCTGGCCACCACTACATTGTGGTTAGGTCCGATTCACCGACGAATCGGTTCCCCCAACAGCAATGTTCAGGAGTGTTCAAACTATGAATATAAGAATCAAAAGAGCGGTGGCCGCTGGCCTTGCAGCCATCGTTGCAATCGCTCTAGCGCCGGCAGCAGCTCTTTCAGCTGGGCATGAAGACGGTGAGGTCTCACTTACTCTTCTTCACAACAATGATGGTGAATCGGCTCTTTCAGCTGATGAGTACGAACTGCCCTCAGGTTCCAATCTGACAATAGGCGGCATCTCAGCTTTTGCTTCAGTAATGGATAGAGAGATTGCCGACGCACGATCACAAGGCAACAGCGTCCTCACCGTTTATGCAGGCGATAGCTTCCTGGCAAGTCCAGCGCTGAATTGCTCCGCGCCCTCGACCAAGGACAGCTCCCAGACGGTCTACGATGGCGTAGCCCAGGGGCTCATGGAGTACGACGTTCACATACTTGGCAACCATGAGTTTGACTTTGGTACTAACTTCTTGAAGCGTTTTATCGAGACTGTTACATCGCAGACTGGTAAGTCGGATCACACGTTTATCTCCGGCAACATGGACTTCAGCGAAAACTCAGATCTTTCCGCTCTCGCCACAGCGGGGACATTGGGCAAGAGTTACACCCACACTGACCCAGTAACTGGTGCGGTATTTGGCGTAGTAAGTGCGATGTACCCCGATCTGCCCACTGTTTCTAGCCCAGGCACCGCGACGGTGACTACTCGAAACATTGCAGACACCGCTGTTGTTGTTCAGGCTGAAATAGACGCCTTGACCGCAGCTGGAGTAAACAAGATCATTCTGGTTAGCCACCTGCAAAACTCCGCTAACGATCGCGAGCTTGTTTCTCTGTTGGAAGATGTTGATGTCGCTGTTGCCGGAGGCGGTGATGAGCTGCTTCAGGCTCCGCTGGGACGCTATGCCAAGTGGAAGATGCTTCCTGGAGACCGTGAGGATGTAAAGGGTACATACCCTCTCATCGCTCGAAATAAGTCCGGCATGATTGTCCCGATGGTTACAGCCAAGGGTAATTACAACTACCTTGGGCGACTTGACGTGAGATTTGACGCTGACGGACATGTCAAGGGTTGGGATGCTGATTCCTACCCACGAAGGGTAATCGTTAGGGATGCAGTGTCTGAGGCCGTTGGAGCAACCGATGCGGTAGTAGAGGATGCAGCAATCAAGGCCGCATCGACTACCCCTGTCGCTAACTGCACCGATGCGCTAGCAACAACGATCATCGCTTCCACTACCCTGAATTTAGACCGTTCGAGGCCTGCCATGAGAAACGGAGAGTCCGCCATGGGCAACCTGGCAACCGATTCTCAGCTCTATTCATACAACCTTGTCGCGGAAGAACTATCCCTACCGACTGAGAATGTGATAGCCGTGCAAAACGGTGGTGGACTACGTCAGAACGGCGGGGATGACTTCCCCAAGGCCGGCACAGACAACATCTCCATGGAGGACGTCTACAACTTCATGCCGTTCTCTAACAAGGAAGTTGTCTTTGTAGAGATGTCTCCGGAGGATGTTCGCTCGATTCTAGAGCGCAGCGCCGCTGTTGCTCAGTCGAGCAACGGTGCGTTTTTGCAAATTGCAGGGGCAAAGGTGACCTTTGACGCTAGCTACACTGCTCAGGTGCTCGCGGATGACGAGGATTCAATAGCCACCGAGGGCAGCAGGGTTCGTACCTTCACTCTTGCTGACGGAACCGAGATCATCAAGAACGGAGCAATTGTCAGCGGTGCACCAGACATCACTGTTAC
>JADHKY010000020.1 GCA_016780945.1 Aquiluna sp.
CAACACCGGTAGGTAGGCCAAAGTGCTGGTTGCCTCTGCCATCGTCTGCTGTTTTGCGAGCAAGAAGGCGAGGTTGCCTAGCGCCATAGCGCCACTAAACGCCGCAAGCATGATCAAACCGACATCAGGCCCATGGGCCTGGAAAAAGGTAATAAACAGCCCAAGGGGTAAAGAGGCAATCGCCCGAAGGCCTAGGTGAAGACGCACCTGGTTAGCTTGGCATATTTGCAAAGCGCGAGTACTGGCCCTGGAAGGCAACCGTCACAGTTCCCGTGGGTCCATTTCGCTGCTTGGCAAGAATTAGGTCTGCCTCGCCTGCCTTGGGATGGTCGCGCTCGAAGATTCCCTCGCGGTGAAGCAGGACGACGACGTCGGCATCCTGCTCCAGCGATCCGGACTCACGAAGGTGAGAGAGCTCGGGACGCTTGTCCTTTGACTGCTCGGCCTGACGGTTGAGCTGAGAAAGGGCAACCACGGGAATATTGAGCTCTTTGGCCAATAGCTTCAGCGCCCTGGAGAACTCGGACACCTCTTGCTGCCTCGACTCAACCTTCTTTCCGCTGGACATTAGCTGGATGTAGTCAATGACCACCATCTTCAGATCAACCTGCTGCGCCAAACGGCGGCACTTTGCACGAATCTCAACGAGGGACATATTTGGGCTGTCGTCGATGAACAGCGGGGCATCGTTAATTTGCCCCCTGACACCGGCGAGCTTTGCCCAATCGCCCTCGCTAAGGGTTCCCTTGCGCATGCTCTGCAGGTAGATGCCGCTCTGAGCGCTGAGCATTCTCATCGCTATTTCGGAGCGGCCCATTTCCAGTGAGAAGAAGATTGTGGGTTTGTTCTGCTTGATGGCAGCATTCCTGGCCATGTCCAGAGCAAACGTCGACTTACCAACCGAGGGCCGAGCGGCAACGATGACCAGCTGGCCGGGGTGGAGTCCGTGGGTGTAGGCGTCAAGGTTGCTAAATCCAGTGGAGATACCAGTTAGCTCGCCGCCGCGGTTCTGAGCCATCTCGATATCGCGAATTGCGACATCTATTGACTCGCTCAGACCGACATAGTCCTCCTTGGTGGACTGAGTTGCCACCTGAAATATCTCGGACTGCGCCTGGTTGACAAGGTCCTCAACCTCACCCTGGCTCTCGTAGCCAGACTGAGCGATTCTGGTGCCGGCATCGATAAGTCTTCTCAGAATTGCCTTATCCGCAACGATCTTGCCGTAGTAGCTGGCATTGGCAGCCGTGGGTACGAAGCTCGTCAGCGAGTGCAGGTAGTCCGCGCCACCTGCCTTGAGCAGATTGCCCTCTTTATTTAGGTAGTCCGTGACCGCGATCACGTCGGTGGGTTCGCCGCGCCCAAACAGTGTCACCACGGCGTTGAAGATCAGTTCGTGCTTTGGGGCGTAGAAGTCAACACCCGAGACCACCTCTAGAACGTCCGCGACGGCCTCCTGGCTAAGAAGCATTCCGCCTAGGGTGGACTGCTCAGCCTCCATGTTGTTGGGAGCGACCCTTGGATCACCGGAAGAAACCGGAGCCAACATCGACATATTTACCCCTTTGGATTGACTGAGTCCTGTATAGCTTCAGGGTATGACAGTTAACTTTCAAATCGACCTGTGGATAACTGTGGATAACCCTGTGGAAACACGCCGTATTTACCTGTGGAAAGTCTGGGGATAACTTCTTTATTTTTTGCTACATCTCAGTAAATTACTGGGATGTAGCTGTGCATAACTAAAAGCTTGAAAACTCTAAAGTTTCACCTGAGAGTTGTGGATAACCCCCCGAAAATAGAAACGACCCGCGGCGTGGCGGGTCGTCTCTATTTAGCCTTTGTTTACTTGGCGGCAACCACCTGCAGTGCAAGTCTTGCGACTAGCTCTGCGCTGAGGCGAACAGTCGCCTCGTACTTACCGGTGGAGCGGATCGAGCCGGTGAGCTCAACCTTGCGCTTGTCAATCTCACCAATGCCCTGAGCCTTGACGGCTTCTGCGACATCGGCGGTCTTTACAGCACCAAATAGGCGTCCGTTTGGACCAGCCTTCATGCTCACCTTGATTGGTGCGGCCTCAAGCTTGTCCTTCAGGCTTTTTGCCTCCTCCTCGGTGGCAATTGCCCTGGCCTGCCTGGCGGCCTGAATAGAGGTGACCTGCTTCTCGCCACCCTTGGTCCATGCAACAGCGAGGCCCTGAGGAATCAGGTAGTTACGTGCGTAACCGTCCTTCACCTCAACAACATCGCCAGCACTTCCAAGGCCGGAGACCTCATTGGTCAGAATTAGCTTTGACATCCGGTTACTCCCTAGCGTCCAGCACCGGAGTATGGCAAAAGAGCCATCTCACGTGCATTCTTGATGGCCGTGGCAATCTTGCGCTGGTCCTGCACCGTAGCTCCGGTGATGCGACGAGCGCGGATCTTGCCGCGGTCAGAAACGAACTTACGCAGCGTTGCTACGTCCTTGTAATCGATGACCTCAATCTTGATGGTCTTGACCGGTGCAAGCTTTAGGTTTTTCGCCATTGTGCGCTTGCGGCGGTCTGCTGACTTTCCTGCCATTTTCTTTTCTTTCTCCTAAGACTTTCTAAAACGGTGCTTCGTCGGCTGGTGCTTCGGTCGCTGGGTTTGCCCAGGCGTCTGCTCCGCCGGTCATGCTCTGCTGCTGCTTCTCGCCGCCCCATGGGGACTCGACTGCGCCATCGCGCGGTCTGCGGGTAACGGCTGCGGTTGCGTAGCGCAGGCTTGGGCCGATCTCGTCGATCTCAAGCTCGAGTGAGGCTCGCGCCTCGCCCTGTGCGGTCTGGTAGGCCGAAGGTGCCTTCAGGCGACCGGAGACAACCACGCGGGTTCCCTTGGTCAGGCTCTGGGCGACATTCTCGGCTGCCTCGCGCCATGCGGTGCAACGAACCCATACCGTCTCGCCGTCAACCCACTCGTTAGTGGAGCGGTTGAAGGTGCGCGGTGTGGAGCCAACTCGAACAGAAACAACCGCAACACCGCTCTGGGTGTAGCGCAGCTCTGGGTCGTCAGCCAGGTTGCCGATGATGGTTACGTTGACTTCGCCGGCCATTAGTCAGCCTTGGCGCGAGCCGGACGCTTTCCCCCACGAGGGCTTCTAGGCCCGCGCTCGGAGCGCTGCTCGGGTACAAACTCAATTGGGTTGATGCTGAAAACAGCGTCTTCCAGGCGCATCACCTTGGTGCGCAGGATGGTCTCGGAGAGCTTCAGCTGGCGGTCAAGCTCGTTAACTGCCTCTGAGGTGCTCGTTACGTTGATCACTGCGTAAATGCCCTCTTGGTGCTTCTTGATTTCGTAGGTCATCCGGCGGCGTCCCCAAATGTCGATCTTGTCCACGGTGCCACCGGCTTCGGTAATCACCTTGAGGTACTTGTCGATTGTTGGGGCGACATCGCGGTCTTCTACTGAGGGGTCCATAATGACCATCAGCTCGTAGCTATGCATAGTTCACCCACCTCCTTCGGTCTAGAACGGTCATGGTCTTTCCATGACAGGAGGGTATTTAGCATTTGTTGCCCTGGGGCAACCGCACTAGCCTAGCGAGCCTGCCACCACTCAAGCAAGCGCTTCTTTGCCGCTTCCTCGCCAAGCTCGCCCTCATCTAGGCGAATTTCAAGCAGGAAGTTGTAGGCCTCCCCGACCTCACGCCCCGGGGGAATGCCGAGAGTCTGCATAATCTGCTCACCATTTAGGTCAGGTCGCATCGCATCCAGCTCTTCTTGCTCCCGCAGGATCGCGATTCGCTTTTCCAGGTCGTCATAGGCGTGGGCAAGGCGATCAGCCTTGCGCTGATTTCGGGTAGTGACGTCGGCCCTGGTGAGAATGTGCAACCTATCCAGCTGCTCTCCTGCGTCCCGAACATACCTGCGAACCGCAGAATCGCTCCACTGCTGGTCGGAATAGCCAAAGAATCGAAGATGCAGCTCCACTAGACGCGAAACCGCAGCAACGGTGTCATTGTCAAACCTGAGCGCGGTCAACCGCTTCTTGGTTAGTTTCGCTCCGACGACGTCGTGGTGGTAGAAGGTGACTGTTCCTCCGGACTCCAGCTTCCTGGTCGCGGGCTTGCCGACATCGTGCATGAGAGCTGCCAGCCTCACCACAAGATCTCCCTGCAGCCCATACTCGCTCTCGAAACCAATAGCCTGCGCGACGACGGTCAAGGTGTGCTGATAAACGTCCTTGTGGTGGTGGTGCTCGTCACTCTCAAGCTTCAGTGCCGGTAGCTCCGGAAGCACAATGCTCGCGATTTTCGAGTCAACGAGAATCTCAAGCCCAGGCTTTGGATCATCGGAGCACATGAGTTTGCTCAGCTCGTCTCGGATTCGCTCCTGCGAAATGATTTCGATGCGCTCATGCATCTCAAGCATTGCGTCAAAAGCCTCTGGGTCCAGCTCAAAGCCGAGCTGGCTGGCAAATCTCGCAGCTCGCATCATGCGAAGTGGGTCGTCGGAGAAAGAAATCTCCGGCTTCGAGGGAGTCCTCAGGGTCTTGAGTCGAAGGTCCTTTAGGCCCTCGTGAGGGTCAACGAAGGTCCGCTCGGGAAGCCTGAGCGCCATGGCGTTGACGGTGAAGTCTCTCCTGACCAAATCGTCTTCAAGGTTGTCGCCAAACTCGACGGTTGGTTTCCGGGAGTCTTTGTCGTAGGAGTCGGCGCGATAGCTGGTTATTTCCACGCGCTGCCCAGAAATCTCAGCGGCAATGGTGCCAAACTCCCTGCCAACGTCCCAGGTCGCGGTTGCAAGTGGCTTGATGACCTTCAAAATCTCTTCGGCGCTGGCGCTGGTGGTGAAGTCGAGGTCTAGAGTCTGCCTGCCCAAGATTGCATCTCTTACCGGACCGCCTACCAGCGCTAGCTCATGTCCCGCCTTAGCGAAAGCTTCGCCGAGGGTGTCAAACAGGGGGTTTTGGGTGTTCTCGGCGAGGTTGGCTAAAGCGGTAGCTACCTCGTGCATGGGACATAGCTTGCCACAGCCCAAGGGCTGTGCCCAAGTAGAGTTGGCTTATGACACGGACGCGCCCCAGGACCGAAATCGAGGTCTCCGCGGGTGGTCTGGTGATTAGCTCCTCAGACCCAAGCAAAGTCGCACTAATTAGCCATCGAAATCGTGGTGGTGGCGAAGACTGGGTCATCCCCAAGGGCCACCAGGAAGCTGGTGAAGACCTCAAGACCACTGCGGTGAGAGAGGTCGCGGAGGAAACCGGCATCGAAGCCGAGGTAATCCGAAAAATAGGGGAAATCACCTACAGCTTCCGTCTGGGTCCCAAGCGAATTCGCAAAACCGTCCACCACTACTTGCTCAGGCAGGTGGGGGGTTCGCTGGTTTCTGACAATGACCCAGCCGGTGAGGTACTGGCTGTCGGCTGGTTCCAGCTCGATCAGCTCGAGGGCGTTCTGGCTCACGAAAACGAGCGAAAGGTTGCCCTGCAGGCTCTGGAGATGCTTCGATGAGGCGGGTGCTTGGGCTGATCCTCGCTCTTCTGTTGCTGCCACTTCCGGCGAGCGCCGATGTCGAGATTGTTCCGGGGTCAGATATCAACCTGGTGGCGCGCGACGCCAACATCCCCATCACCGTCAGAAACACCACCGAGGCAGATATTGAGGTTCAGGTGGTTGGGGAAAGCACCTCATTTCGCCTTGAGATTCTCGAGTCGACCAAGGTCGTAATACCCGCACTGAGTAGCCAAATCGCCGAGCTTCCGGTCAGGGCTATCGCCAACGGGCCCGTGGAGATCAGGGTCTGGCTGGAAGTCGCCGACAAAAAGGTCTCGGAAGACACCCTTATTGCTGTCAACGTGAACTACGACGTCGAGTTGTTTCTCTTAGTGAGTTTCGCAGTTGCGATGTTCGCTCTGATGATTGTCGGCATTATCCGCACCGCCCTGAGGCTCAGGAGTCGCCGCAGTGAGTGAGCTAAACCCCTCCGTTACCCGCAGCTCGCTCATTATGGCCAGCGGCACAATCATCTCTCGCATTCTCGGGTTCGCTAGGGCTGTCTTACTTGCCGCCGCGATCGGCGTCACCACTGACGCAGCAGATGCTTTTGGGGTCGCCAATCAGCTTCCAAACAACGTCTATGCCATCATCGTCGGCGGTGTCCTGAACGCGGTTTTGGTGCCTCAGCTCGTGAAGGCAAGGGGTGGCCTCGACGGTGGGAAGGGCTATGTAGACCGCTTTGTAACCCTTGCAATCACCGTGTTCTTCTCGGTGACGCTGCTTTTCACCATCGCGGCCCCGCTGCTCATTCGCCTCTACACAAGTGGTTGGAGCGATGACCAGCTAGCTCTTGCTACTGCCTTTGCCTACTGGTGTCTGCCGCAGCTGTTTTTCTATGGGCTCTACTCGGTCTTTGGTGAGGTCCTAAATTCTCGCAAGGCATTTGGGCCCTTTATGTGGGCCCCGGTGTTGAACAACGTGGTCTCGCTCGCAGGTCTTGTGGCATTTATCGCGATCTTTGCCGCGGACCCAACCGGGGTCAGAAGCGTCAGCGAGTGGGGGGCGGATCGCATCGCCCTGCTCGCAGGTACCGCAACTCTCGGCGTTGCCGCTCAGGCCCTAATTCTGCTTGTTAGCTGGCGCACAATCGGCCTCAAGCTAAATCTGAACTTCCACTGGCGCGGCTTTGGCCTTGGGCCCGCTCTTCGAGCCGCCTCCTGGTCGCTGGGTATGGTGCTGGTGACCCAAATTGGAGGGTTGGTGCAGACCGCTGTGGCCTCTACTGCCGCGGCCCAGCGAGACTCTTCGCCGGCTATTGCGTCGGTCGCAGCCGCTGCGATCGCATGGCTGATCTTTATGCTTCCGCACTCGGTTGTCACGGTCTCAATAGCAACCGCCTACTTCACCCGCATGGCAGAGCACAACCAAGCCGGTCGCGAGAAGGAGTTCAAAGTTGACCTAACCACAGGTCTCAGGGTTATTGCTTTGGTGAGCGTGATCTCGACTGCGGTGTTAATCGTGCTCAGCTACCCCGTTGCGAGGGTGTTTGTCGGTGAGTATCCCTCCACGGCCGCATTGGGCAACGTCATAGCGGCCTTCATGATTGGACTATTGCCGTTCAGCTTTGTCTACATGATGCAGCGCGCGTTCTTCGCGCTCGAGGACACCAGAACTCCTTTTATCTTCACCTCGATCCAGATTGCCATTCACATCACAGGCTCTATCACCGCAGGCTTCTTGGCACCAAAGGAGATTCTCGTGGTGACCATCGCGCTCGTAACGGCATTCTCAATCAGCGTGCAGGGAATCATTGCCTACGCAATGCTCAAAAAGCGCATCGGGACCCTCTCTGGGTTTGGGGTGAGTCGCTCGCTAGCCAAGTTCGTGCTTTCCGCGGTTCCGGCGACTGCGGCTGGCATCGGCACGCTGTGGCTGATTGGTGGAATTGGAGCCGATTCCTTTGCCGTTGACACCGTGCTAAGTGCCGTCCTCAGCTGCATTTTGGTTGCAACACCCATGGCCTTGGTCTACCTAATAACACTTGCACTGTTGAAATCTCCCGAGCTGGGAGAAATCTTTGCGGGACTAAAGGGTAGGTTTGGTCAGGCCAAGAAGTAGACTTGGAATAAATAGATAGTCATCTATGTTTGGACGCTCGAGGTAATAAATGCGAGAAGTAATCATCATCGGATCTGGCCCAGCCGGCTACACAGCCGCCATCTACGCCGCCAGGGCCCAGCTCAACCCACTTCTTATTGCGAGCAGCGTCGAGCCCGGTGGTGAGCTGATGAAAACCACCGAGGTCGAAAACTACCCGGGTTTCCCAGAGGGCCTTATGGGACCCGACCTAATGGCCAACTTCCAGGCTCAAGCCGAGCGCTTTGGCACCGAGATTCTCTTTGATGACGTGGTCGAGGTTGACCTAAAGGGCGACACCAAGGTTGTTAAAACCGGGGCCGGAGAGACATTCGAGGCCAAGTCCGTCATCATCTCAACCGGCGCCGCCTATCGCGAACTGGGGCTTCCCAAGGAGAAAGAGCTCAGTGGACACGGGGTGAGCTGGTGCGCGACGTGTGATGGCTTCTTCTTCAGGGACAAGGTAATCGCCGTGGTTGGCGGAGGTGACTCGGCCATGGAGGAGGCTAATTTCCTCACGAAGTTTGCCTCAAAGGTTTACATAATCCACAGGCGCGACAGCCTAAAGGCTTCAAAAATCATGCAGCAGCGCTCCTTCGACAACCCAAAGATCGAATTCATCTGGAACTCAGCTGTTGCTGAGCTAAAAGGTGACGCGAAGCTAGAGGGAGTTGTGCTCGAGGACACCGAGACTGGCGAAAAAACCGACCTCGCGCTCGAAGGATTGTTCATCGCTATTGGAAATGACCCGAGGGTTGATCTGGTTGAGAATCAGGTAGAGCTAACTCCAGATCGTTTTATCAAGGTTGATGGTCGAACCTCAAAAACCTCACTGCCAGGCGTGTTTGCCTCCGGTGATGTCATTGATCCGACCTACCGACAAGCGATTACGGCAGCTGGCTCTGGTTGTGTAGCGGCACTGGATGCCGAGCACTACCTAAGTTCCCTACAAGGAGAATAAATGCCAATCGACACAACGACACAAAAGTTCGAGGCCGATGTCCTAAAGGCTGACAAGCCGGTGGTGGTTGACTTCTGGGCGGAGTGGTGTGGCCCATGCCGCATGATTTCGCCAATCCTGGCCGAGCTTGCCGAGGAATACCGCGACAAGATCACCGTCGCAAAGGTTAACGTGGACCACGAGCCTGACCTCGCCATGCAGTTTGGCGTCACTGGGATACCTCTTTTGGGTGTCTTCCAAGGCGGCAAGATGGTGAAACAGCTGGTTGGTGCCAGGCCTAAGGCTGCGCTCGTAGAAGAGCTGGCTGAGTTCCTCAAGTAATTCGCCCTAGAGCGATAATGCCAATCTGGCTAGACTTTGCGCTAAACCCAACGGAGCGCAATGACTGAAACACGCCTTGGACAGGCAACGAACTTTGACTCTTGGAAGCATGCCTATGCCAAAAGAGCTGAGAACCTTGCCGTTTCTGAGGTTCGTGCGCTCTTTTCGGTAGTTTCAAGGCCTGAAGTTGTCTCACTGGCGGGCGGAATGCCGGATGTCAGCGCCATGGACAATGACGCCATCCGCTCCGCCTTTGACTCGCTTATGTCATCAAGACCCCAATACGCTCTGCAATACGGCGGCGGGCAGGGAGACCTGCGTCTCAGGGAGCAGATCTGCCAAATCATGGAGCTCGACGGAGTCCACGGCAGCGTCGAGGATGTAATGATCACGACCGGGTCCCAACACGCTCTCGAGCTAATTTCTGACCTGTTTCTAGATCAGGGTGACGTGGTTTTGGTCGAATCCCCCAGCTATGTCGGGGCAGTTGGTATTTTCCGCCACAAAGAGGCCCACATCGAACACGTCTTTACCGATCACGACGGCCTGAGCCCTGACGCCCTGGAAGAGGCGGTTGAACGTCTCAAGGCAGACGGCAAGAGGATCAAGCTTTTGTATGTGGTTCCGAACTTCGCGAACCCAAGTGGCGTAACGCTCTCCGAGGAGCGCAGGCAGAGGGTGCTGCAGATCTGCAGGGACCACGGAATCTTGATTGTCGAGGACAACCCATACGGCCTTCTCTACTTCGAGGACCAGCCACCCAAGGCCCTGAGGGCGTTTGACGGAGACGGGGTTGTCTACCTTGGCAGCTTCTCCAAGATCCTCTCTCCTGGTCTCAGGGTTGGCTACGTGCTTGCACCGCCCGCAATCAGGGAAAAGCTGGTTCTTGCCAACGAATCGGCCATCTTGTCTCCCGCGACCTTTGCGCAGATGCTGGTGAGCGAGTATTTGGCAACCTGCGACTGGCAAAAACAGGTCGCTGACTATCGAAACCTCTACCGGACCAAAAGGGACGCCGCTCTCGAGGCCGTCAGGCAGTATCTTCCAAGTCTCCACACCACAGAGCCAGCCGGAGGGTTTTTCCTCTGGCTAACGCTGCCGGAGGGCCTAAACAGCAAGGAAATGCTTCCGTTGGCTGTAACCGAGCTGGTTGCCTACACGCCAGGAACTGCCTTCTTCGGAGACGGCAGGGGCCATGAGAACATCAGGATCTGCTTCTCTCATCCAACCGCGGAGAATGTGAAGGTGGGTATTCACAGGCTTGCCAACGTGATCGACAGGCAGATCGAGCTTCTCGAGACCTTTGGTTCCTCGAAATGAGCCATCGGGTCCTGATCCTCGCCGGAGGCATCTCTCACGAGCGTGACATTTCCCTCAAATCGGGTCGCCGGGTCGCCGATGCGCTGACTGATGCGGGTTGTGAGGTGGAAATTCGCGAGCCAGATGGCGAACTAATCGGCCACCTGATGGCCTCTAGGCCCGATGTCGTTTGGTCCACCCTGCACGGCGCCGTTGGCGAAGACGGTTCCATTCAGGATCTGCTGTCCCTGGCACAGATTCGCTACGTAGGGTCCCTGGCTGACGGAGCAAGGCTCGCCTGGGACAAGCCAACCGCGAAAATCATCATGGCTCGTCATGGAGTCCAGACCCCAACCTCGATAACGCTGCCGAGCTCCTCTTTCAGGGAGCTAAACGCCGAATCAGTGCTTGCAATGGTTGCAACCGAACTTTCCTACCCGCTAATCGTCAAGCCGGCCCAAAGCGGCTCAGCGCAGGGAGTTAACCAGGTTAACAACGCCAAGGAGTTCTCAAAGGCGATGATCGAGGCCTTCGCCTATGGCGACGAGGTGATGGTCGAGAGGTTTGTTGAGGGAACAGAGCTTGCAATTAGCGTTATTGACCTAGGTGGCGGCCCGGTAGCACTTCCCGCGGTTGAAATAGTGCCTGAGAGTGGCAGTTTTGGCTATAACGAGCGTTATACGCCCGGCCAGACAGACTACTTCGTGCCAGCAAGGCTTCCTGCAACCGTGCTAGAGGTCGCTGCGGAAGTAGCAATTGCTGCCCACTCTGCCCTAAGGCTTCGTCACATGAGCAGAATCGATCTGATTGTGGACGAGGAGGGTACTCCGTGGTTCCTAGAGGCGAATGTGACCCCGGGAATGACAGAGACTTCGCTTTTACCGCAGGCCGTCACAGCGTCTGGGCAAACGCTATCGGAGACCTATCTCTCCCTGGTTGAGGTTGCGCTGCGTTAGTGGCGCTTGATCTCGTCGATAATCCGCCTGAGATCCGCAACCGAGCCAAAGTCGATGTGGATTTGACCCTTTTTGCGACTCAGGTTGATCTTTACGCCAGTGTTTAGGTAGTCAGCTAACTCATCAGCTAGCTCGGAAAGCATGTCCGTGCGCCCACCGGGGACAATAACTGGTCGCTTTGGCTTTACCTTCACCCCAGAAACGATTTCTTCCAGACTGCGGACCGAAAGCCCCTCGCGCACAACCCGGTTTGCTAGCTCGCTCATGATCTCATCACTTGGAGCTCCAAGTAGGGCTCTTGCGTGTCCAGCGGTTAGCACTCCTGATGCCACCCTGCTCTGCACATCCATCGGGAGCCTGAGAAGGCGGAGGGTGTTTGTAATCTGCGGCCTCGAACGACCAAGTTTGTCTGCCAGCTGCTCCTGCGTAGTGCCGAAGTCCTCGAGCAGCTGCTTATAGGCGCTTGCCTCTTCCAGAGGGTTTAGGTTCGCCCTGTGCAGGTTTTCGAGCAAGGCGTCCCGAAGCATGTTTTCATCGGCGGTCTCGCGGATGACGGCCGGAATTGCCTCCAGTCCCGCCTCCTTGGAGGCCCTGAGACGCCGCTCACCCATGATTAGCTCAAAGTCTGAGCCCTTGGGCCTAACAACGATCGGCTGCAGCACTCCAAACTCGCGAACTGAGTGGACCAGCTCTGCAAAGGCCTCTGGCTCAAAGTTTGCCCTTGGCTGCTGTGGGTTCGGGGTGATTCGATTTGGGTCAAGGTAGGCAAGCTTGGCTCCGGGGACCGCTGTCAGGCCCTCGTTTTCAGAGCTAAAGAAGACGTCTACCGCTTCGCGTTCACCCGAGGGGATGAGTGAGCCTATGCCTCGTCCTAGGCCGCTGCGTCGTTTTTCCTCTGCCATTAGTGGGCTCCTTGTTGTGCCAGTTCGATCGCGGCCTCCTGGTAGGCAAGAGAGCCGGAATTCTTTGGGTCGTAGCTGATTGCCGTTTGGCCGAAGCTCGGAGCCTCTGAAAGCCTCACAGAGCGTGGAATGACGGTGCTCAAGGTTTGGCTGGGGAAATACTTCCTAACCTCTGCAGAGACATCGGCACTGAGATTGGTGCGGTTATCAAACATCGTCAGCAGGATGCTGCTGACAACAAGGGTTGGGTTTAGCGCCCGTTTGATGCGCTCAATGTTTGAAACCAATTGGGTTACCCCTTCGAGGGCGTAGTACTCGCACTGAATTGGCACCAAAACCTCCGTTGCGGCCGTAAGTGCGTTCACCGTCAACAGCCCAAGGCTTGGTGGGGAGTCAATGAAGACGTAGTCGAGTCTTGTGCTTCTAGTGGCTGCGTAATCCCGCAGCGCATTAGCCAGAATCCGCTCCCGGCCCTCTCTGGCGACAAGGTCAATTTCTGCTCCAGCGAGGTCGATTGTTGCCGGAAGGCAAACAAGGTTTTGGTGCTCTGTGCTTGGTTTGACGGCCTCTAGCATCGTGGCCTCGCCCATCATGACCTCGTAGCTACTGAGAACTCCGCTGTGATGCTCTACTCCAAGGGCGGTAGAGGCATTTCCCTGAGGATCTAGGTCAATTACCAACACCTGCATGCCTTTGCGGGCCAGTGAGGCAGCCAGGTTCACGGCCGTAGTGGTCTTCCCAACACCACCCTTTTGGTTTGAAATGGTGATAACCCTGGTTTGCGCGGGTGGCTCAAGCTCAATCTGTGCCACTCGCTTTGCGCGCTCCAGGTTTTGGGTCATCTCCCGGAGGATGGGGGTGTTCTGATGATCAGTCAGCACTGCGTTCCTCCGATGTTTCACGTGAAACTTCTGTCAGACCCTCAAGATCTAAGCCCTGCCAGCCA
>JADHKY010000021.1 GCA_016780945.1 Aquiluna sp.
TCGCAACCAGACCCTATGGCATTCCTGCAGCAGCTCGCGACCAACTACTCCCCTGGAGATGGCGACATGTCCTGGACCCGGATTACCCTCTGGCGCTCCCAGCTGGCTGCGCTCTTTGACTCCCATAGGCACCGCATGGTTCAGAAGGTGACGGTCTATGGAGCCCTTAGCTCACCAAGTGCTCACCTGCTGGCTTCCTGGCTTGGTCAAAGCCTGAATGCAAAGACGGACGTGACTGAAGCGCTTGACGGCAAAACCGTGCAGGGCATCGCGGGTGTTGTTATCAGTTTTGATAGCGGAGAGCTCAGCGTGCTGCGATCGGGGCAGGTGGCGCTCATCTCGCAACCGGATGCCCCAGACTCCTCGGTGCTGTTGCCTCAGCGCAGTGACATGGACTGTCTAGTTGAAGACATGCGATACCTTGGCGAAGACAGCGTCTATGGCAAGGTCCTGAGTGGAACCCTGGGTAGCTAATGGAAAAGAAGATTCTCGAAAGCCCTGAAGCATTGATTGCCCAGGCCACAATCGACTTCGCGGAGCTTGTTGATGAGCTTCGAAAGTCCAAGTCAGAGCTGACAGTCTTGCTCACAGGCGGCACTCTCGGAATCGAATTCATTGCGGCCTTGGGAGAAACATCAGTGAATCTCACTAACATCCACTTCATATTCGGCGATGAGCGCTATGTGCCAAGTGATCACGCAGACAGAAACGAGCACCAAGCGCTAGCGGCATTTCCAGGTTTGCAGAGCAATCTAATCCGCTATCCGGAGGCTAGCGAAAAACTAGAAGATGCCAAGCAGCGTTTCTCGTTCGAACTTGAGAATCTCTTGGGGCCAATAGCGAGCCCTTCGAGGCAAATTGACCTAACGATTTTGGGAATGGGGCCGGATGGCCATATCGCAAGTCTTTTCCCTGGTGTGGCGCACGAGGGTGAGTGGATAGTCTCTGAAGATAACTCTCCGAAGCCGCCGAGTGAGAGGCTCAGCTTCAGCTACCAGGCACTAAACAACTCGGAGCGAGTTTGGTTTTTGGTAGCGGGTGCGGGGAAGGCCGATGCACTAAGAAGTGTTTATGCAGGTCAGTTGCCTGCGTCGAAAGTTCAGGGTCTATCAGAGACCAGATGGTATCTGGATAAAGAGATTAGCGACGCGCTTTAGCGGCTGCCGCTGCCTTCTCACGGCGCTCACGAATTAGCTGCAGAGCCTCATCGAGGATCTGCTTGGCCTCGGCGTCTGTGCGACGCTCCTTCACGTATGCAAGGTGAGTCTTGTAGGGCTCAATCTTCGCAACCAGTGGCGGGTTTTCCTTGTCCCTACCAGCTGGGAAACCACAGCTTGGGCAGTCAATCTCCTGGGGAATATCCTCAGCTTCAACGCTGGCGGCAAAGAATGGGTGGTTCTCGTGGCCATTGGCGCAGTAGAAGCTGATTGTGACCTTTTCGACCTGGTGGCCACGGTCCTTTTCGCCCATTGGACCGGCACCAACCCGGGCACCTCTAATTGATGGTGAAGATGACATTTAGGCCCAACCGAATCGAGTGAATAGTCCGAGGATGATGATTACCGTGACCCAAACCAATCCGAGAATCACCGTTATGCGGTTTAGGTTGCGCTCGGCTACTCCAGATGACTGCATGGAGCTGGTCACGCCACCACCGAACATGTCTGCAACACCACCACCGCGGCCCTTGTGTAGCAGGATCATGAGTATCAGCAAGACGCTGGTAATTGCTAGAAGCACCAGCAGTGCTGTTTGTAGTGCGGCCATTATTCCTCCGAAAACCTCGTCAAATTATAGAACTATGTGCTTTTTATAACGGGCAATACCCGAAAACTCGTCGGCAACAAGCGATGCACCGCCTACAAGCACACCATCTACCTCGCCACTTTGCAAGAAGCCCGCGACATTATTTGCCTTTACCGAACCGCCGTAGAGAATGCGCGAGTTGGCAGCCTGCTCGCCAAAGTTATCCCTCAGGGCCTCGCGAATGGCCTTGGAGACGTCCTCGGCCTCCTGCGGGGTTGCAACCTTGCCGGTGCCAATGGCCCAGACCGGCTCGTAGGCAATAACGAACTCGCCAATGCTTTCGTGACCCGAAAGAGCTGCAATCGTCTGCTCGACAGGAACCGCGCTCTGTCCCCTACTCTCAAGCTCCTCGAGGGTCTCCCCCACGCAGATAACCGGGACAATGCCTGAGCTGAAGGCCGCAGCCACTTTGCTGTGGACCGTCTCGTTACCCTCGTTGTGGTATTGCCTGCGCTCGGAATGACCGATAAGGACGTAGTCCACATCAAGCTTCTTCAGCATCGCACCCGAGATCTCACCGGTGAAGGCACCAGCCTCGTGCTCAGAGATATCTTGCGCTCCCAGCTTGACCTCAAACTTCTCGGCGTCAATAAGAGTTTGAGCACTCCGCAGGTGAGTGAAAGGTGGAAAGACCGCGACCTCGACGTCTTTGTAGTCGTGGTCGGCGTCGTTTAGGGTCCAGCAAACCTTCTGAATAAGCGCAATTCCCTGGAGGTGATCCAGGTTCATTTTCCAGTTTCCAGCAATCAGTGGCGTGCGCTTAGTCATCTAGAACCTCCAGTCCCGGTAGCTTCTTGCCCTCGAGATACTCAAGGCTAGCTCCGCCGCCGGTTGAGATGTGGCCAAAGGCATCATCGGCAAAGCCCAGCGCTCTTACAGCCGAAGCCGAATCGCCACCGCCGACTACTGAAAGGCCTTCGATTTCCTTGAGGGCCAGGGCGACTGCCTTGGTGCCGTGGGAGAAGTTCTCGAATTCAAATACGCCCATGGGCCCATTCCAGAACACCGTCTTAGAGCTCCTGACGACCTCTGCAAACGTCTTTGCCGACTCTGGACCGATGTCGAGGCCAATACCGCTAACACCAAAGCGCGATTCCGCGATGCGATCTGCCGCAACGGTCTCAAACTCGGCGTCCTTGCTAAAGCCGCTTGCGACAACGATGTCGCTTGGAAGCAGGATCTCAACCCCAAGCTGGTCCGCCTGGGTCAAGAATCCGCGGACTGTCTCCAACTGGTCGGACTCTAGGAGGCTGGATGCAACATCGTGGCCCTTTGCCGCAAGAAGGGTGAACACCATGCCGCCACCAACTAGGAGTTTGTCGACCTTGGGCAGCAGGTTTTCAATTACCGCAAGCTTGTCTGAGACCTTTGATCCACCTAGCACCACGCAGTAGGGACGCTCAGGGTTTTCGGTTAGAGACCTAAGTACCTCGACCTCACGCTCAATTAGCAATCCGGCATAGCTGGGAAGAAGCTTTGCTAGCTCATAAACGCTTGCCTGCTTTCGATGCACAACACCGAAGCCATCGCTCACTAGAACATCACCCAGCTCGGCAAGCGATTCCGCGAACTCCTCGCGCTCTGCCTGGTCACTTGAGGTTTCCAATGGGCTAAACCTAAGGTTCTCGATTAGTGCAACTCCGCCGTCTTCGAGCAGCTTTGAGGCAGCCTTGGCTTGGACCCCAATCGTGTCGGAAGAGAACACCACCGGCTGGCCCAATAGCTCCTCCAGTCGAGTCGCCACTGGCTCCAATGAGAAATCTGGGTTTACTTGACCCTCGGGTCTTCCAAGGTGTGAGCAGATAACCAACCTGGCACCTGCTGTAATCAAATGCTTGATTGTCGGAAGGGCTGCGCGAATCCGGCCGTCGTCAGTGATTTGACCATCAGAAAGCGGAACGTTGAAATCACAGCGCAGGATTACCCTTTTGCCGCCTAGATCCTGAAGCGACTTGATGGATCTGAGCATTAGAGCTTGGCGGCTACCATCGCGGTGAGCTCGACAAGGCGGTTGGAGTAGCCCCACTCGTTGTCGTACCAGCTTGAGAGCTTGACGGTGTTGTCGATGACTCGAACCAGGCCGGCATCGAAGATTGAGGAGTGTGGGTCGGTGACGATGTCGCTCGAGACGATCTCATCCTCGGTGTAGAGGAGGATGCCCTTCAGCGGACCCTCTGCGGCCTCCTTGTAGGCCGCCTTGATCTCGTCCACGGTCACCTTCTTCTCGGAAACCAGAGTCAGATCTGTAATCGATCCGGTTGGAACCGGAACCCTGAGGGCGAAGCCATCGAGCTTGCCCTTTAGCTCTGGAAGCACAAGGCCGATGGCCTTGGCAGCGCCAGTTGATGAGGGCACGATGTTAATTGCTGCTGCTCTTGCGCGACGTAGGTCCTTGTGAGGACCATCCTGCAGGTTCTGGTCCGCGGTGTAGGCGTGGATGGTGGTCATCAGGCCATTAACGATGCCGAAACGATCGTTGAAAACCTTCGCAAGAGGCGCGAGGCAGTTCGTGGTGCAGGAGGCATTTGAGATGATGTGGTGCTTTTCTGGGTCATAAAGGTGGTCGTTGACACCAATAACAAAGGTCGCATCCTCGTTGGTTGCCGGTGCTGAGATCAGAACCTTCTTAGCACCTGCCTCGATGTGCTTCTTGGCCTTCTCGCCGTCGGTGAAGATACCGGTGGACTCGATAACGATGTCGACACCGAGTTCTTTCCAAGGAAGCTCTGCTGGGTCGCGCTCGGCGAGTACCTTGATGCTCTTGCCGTTTACGACAATGCTGTCTCCGTCGACCGAAACAGCAGCGCCCAGGCGACCGGTTACCGAGTCGTACTTCAGAAGGTGTGCAAGCCCTGCGGGGTCAGAGAGGTCATTTACGGCAACAATTTCTAGGTCTGAGTTCTGAGCAAGAGCTGCCCTCAGGTAGTTGCGTCCGATGCGGCCAAAGCCATTAATTCCAACACGAGTCACGAAAGATACTCCAGATTTTTATTGAATAGAAAGCCCCGCGCACCTTTGGGCGGACCCGCTTAGCCTAGCAGTAGTGACTTTGAGTGCACCGAAACAGAGCCAAAGCGGTTTGCGACGTCTTCCCAACTAATGATGTTCCAGAAGGCCTTCACATAGTCAGCTTTGACGTTCTGGTAGTCGAGGTAGAAGGCGTGCTCCCACATGTCGAGCATCAAAAGTGGAATGTTCCCCATCGCAAGGTTCCCCTGCTGGTCATAGAGCTGGCCGATGATCATCCTGTTTCCAAGGGCGTCCCAAGCTAGGTATGCCCACCCAGAGCCCTGAATGCCAATTGCCGCAGCCGAAAAGTGGTTCTTGAAGGCCTCAAAAGAACCGAAGTATTCGGTGATTGCGGCAGCCAGGTCACCCTCTGGGGCCGACGAGCTGGGGCTTAGGTTCTTCCAGAAGATGCTGTGGTTGACATGTCCCCCGAGGTTGAAGGCAAGGTCCTTCTGAAGCTTCGGAAGAGTTGCAAAGTTGTCCTCACTCCGAGCTTTTTCCATGGCCTCTAGAGCAGCATTTGCGCCCGTCACATAGGCCTGGTGGTGCTTAGAGTGGTGCAGCTCCATGATGCGAGCCGAAATGTGAGGCTCAAGGGCTGAGTAGCCGTAGTTGAGTTCTGGAAGCTGGTAGGTCATGGGTTTCTCCTTCTAATAGTTAGTTCTAAGTTCGAACCGGCTGGATTATTCCTCGAGCAGGTCTGCAATAACGGATTCGGTGTCTGGAATGCCAAGATCCGACGCTCTTCGGTCGGCTGTTGCGAGAAGTCTTCTAATCCGCCCTGCGACCGCGTCCTTAGTCATCGGAGGCTCCGCCAGCCTGCCGAGCTCGTCCAGGGAGGCGTCTTTGTGCTTGAGCCTGAGCTCTCCAGCGTATTTGAGGTGTTCGGGTGCGTCTGTGCCAAGAATCTCGAGGGCTCTTTGGACACGTGCGCCTGCGGCAACCGCGGCTTGGGCGCTGCGACGCAAGTTGGCATCGTCGAAATTGGCAAGTCGATTGGCCGCTCCCCTAACCTCTCGACGGTTTCTAAGCTCTTCCCACTTGTCCACCTGGTCGATGCAGCCCATTTGTCGAAGCAGCTCGGTAATTCCCTCGCCATCTCGCACAACTACGCGAAAGACGTTTCGAACTTCTCGCGCCTTAGCGTTCACTCCGAGACGCCTGGCAACACCCACAAGTGCCATTGCGGATTCGTTTCCAGGAGCTGTCACCTCGAGCGAGGTGGAGCGTCCAGGGTCGGTTAGGGTTCCGTGAGCCAAGAAGGCACCGCGCCAAATGGCCCTTGCCTCGTCCATGGTCGATGAGACCAAGGTGGCGGGTAGTCCTCGGACGGGTCTTCCGCGGTTATCGATCAAGCCAGTCTGGCGTGCCAAGAGTTCGCCATCTCTCAGCACTCGAATCTGGTAACCACTGTTCTTGCGGAGTCCGCTTGCGGAGACCACGCTGAGTTCGGCTTGAATGCCGTAGAGCTCGGCAATGGCTCGAGTTAGACGCCTAGCTAGGGTGGCGGAGTCAAGCTCCACCTCAATGGCTATCCGGCCAGATATCAGGTGCAGTCCCCCACAAAAACGCAGGATTGTGGCAAGCTCTGCGGCTCTGACCAGGCTGTTGCCGGTGGGTACTCGTGCGAGCTCGTCCTTGATTGCTGCTGTGAGCGCCACGACTACTCCCTACCCAAGTCTCGGTGTTGCACGCTGATGGTCACATCAGCCTCCTTCTCAAGTCTTTTCGCAATCTCATTAGCCATTGCCACCGAGCGGTGCTTGCCGCCGGTGCATCCAATCGCGATGGTTGCGAATCTCTTGTTTTCGTTTCGGTAGCCAGCAAGCACACTGTGCAGTGAGGCCACGTAGTTTGTTAGAAAGTCCTCAACGCCCGGCTGACCAAGAACGTAAGCCCGGACCTCGTCATCGTTGCCTGTTTTGGCCCGAAGCTCTTCCTTCCAGTGCGGGTTAGCGATGAACCTCGCATCGGCTACTAGGTCGGCATCTACCGGGAGACCGTACTTGAAACCAAAACTCAACACGTTGATTTTCAGTGCCTTGGAATTGGTTGCAAAAGCCTCCGCAACTCTGTTGGTGAGCTGGTGGACATTGGTCTCTGAGGTATCGAAGACGATGTCCGCACTCTCGCGCAAGCCCATTAGCTCACTGCGCTCTTTCGTTATGCCATCGAGTACTGTCGCGTTCCCCTGCAGCGGATGTGGTCTGCGTACCGACTCAAAGCGCTTTACAAGCGCGCCATCGCTGGCTTCAAGGAAGAGCACCCGAACCACGATGTCCCGCACCTTTAGCTCTGCCAGCTTGGTCTGCAGCTCGTTGAAGAACTCTCCTCCCCGAACGTCAGTTATGACGGCGATCTTTGGAAGTTTGGACTTGCTGAGTGCGAAGAGATCACTAATCGGACCGAGCATCTGAGGAGGCAGGTTATCGATGACATACCAGCCCTGATCCTCGAGCGCATTTCCAACCGTGGAGCGGCCAGCGCCGGACATGCCGGTGACTACTAGTAGCTCTGGTTTTTTAGCGTCTTCCATCTCTCCCCTGATGATTGCTTACAGGTTAGTCCTTCGGCGTGTCGCGCGTGTCGCCTTCTTGCAAATCACGCAGATATTCACTGATTTGTTTTGCCAGTTTCAGACCGAAGCCATCCAAGGTGGCGATCTCTTCGGCGCTGGCTGCCCTAATTCGCTTTAGCGAGCCATACTTTCTTAGCAACAGCCTCACCTTCTGCTCCCCCAGGCCTGGTATTTCTAGTAGCTGGGAGGCAATCGTCTTACTGCGCTTGGCCCGCTGAGCCGTGATCGCAAAGCGGTGGGCCTCGTCTCGGATGCGCTGGAGCAAAAACAGCTCCTCAGAGGTTCTTGGAAATATGACTGGGTAGTCGCTGGAGGTGGTGAACACTTCTTCGAGTCTCTTGGCGAGCGTGGCGATCGTTATCTCACCAACGCCGCTTTCCTCCAAGGCCCTTAGCGCAGCTCCCCGTTGGGGCAGCCCACCATCTATGAGCATCAAAGACGGGCGATAGCTAAATTTCTCGCTCGTCTCTTCTCCCAGGTATTTGAGCCTGCGCGATAGCACCTGATAGATCGACTCCGTATCATCGGCGGTTTCCAGGTTGAACCTTCGGTACTGGTCTTTTTTGGGCAGACCGTCTTCGAAGACGACCATTGAGCCAACGGTTCCGGTTCCTGATAGGTGGGAAATGTCAAAGCACTCAATCCTCAGCGGAGCCTCTTTCATACCCAGGGCCTTCTGAATTCCGGCAAGTGCATCGGCTCGGGCCTTGAAGTCGCTACTGCGCTTGAGCTTGTAGCTATTTAGGGCATGCGCAGCATTGTTGAGAGCCGTCTTAGCGAGTGTTGCCTTTTCACCCCGCTGGGCAACCGCAACCTTGACGGGTTTGCCCCGAACCTCGCTGAGGAAGGCCTCGATAGGCGCTTTGGCTTTTGGAATCTCCGGCACCAAGAACAGCTTTGGGACCTCCATGGAGGTTCCCTTCGAGTTAGGCGTATAGAGCTCTTGAATTAGGTACTCCACCAGCTCTGAGTTATTTCTGTCGAGCTCAAGGTCGACAACCATCGACCTGTTACCTCTAATGCGGCCCCCGCGCACAATGAAGATGCTTACCGCAGCGCTTAGTTCGTCCCTGGCAAGTCCGATCAGGTCTGCGTCTGTCTGGTCTGAGAGCACCACGGTGGTTTTCTCCAGCACCTTCTCTAAGGCGGCAACATCGTCTCTTAGGTTGGCTGCAAGTTCATAGTTCTCCGAATCGCTTGCTGCCTGCATCTTCTTTCTTAGATCCTGAACATGCTGCTCGCTGCCACTTGCAACAAAGTCGCCAAGGCGCTTGGCGAGGGCCTTGTGTTCAGGCTTGGAAATTCTGTCCACACAGGGAGCGGCACATTTTCCTATCTCGGCAAGCAGACAGGGCCTTCCCGAGCGCACAGCGCGGTCGTAGACGCCCTTGGAGCAGGACCTGACCGGATAGACCTTGAGTAGGGTGTCGAGGGTTTCTCGGATAGCCCAGGCTTGGGTGTAGGGACCGAAGTAGCGAAGACCTTTAATCTCCCTGTTTCTTGTGATGAAGGCTCTGGGAACCTCATCTGTCACCGAGATTGCTAGATAGGGATAACTCTTGTCATCGCGGAATCTCACATTGAATGGCGGGTCAAACTCCTTGATCCACATGAATTCCAACTGAAGCGCATCGTATTCGGTGTCTACTATCGTCCACTTCACATCCGCCGCTGCCAGGAGCATTCTCTGGGTGCGCTCGTGGAGTTTTGAGAAGGTGCCGAAGTAGCTGGTCAGCCGGGACTTAAGGTTTTTAGCTTTACCGACATAGAGGACCTTGCCTCTGGAATCCACAAAGCGGTAGACCCCAGGTTGGGTTGGAATCTCTGAGGTTTTGGGCCTAAAGCTCAGCTTTGTCATGGCTAAGCCAACAGCTCGGCCAAGAACTTACCGGTGTGAGAGGACTTGTTGGCCGCTACCTTCTCGGGAGTTCCTTCGGCGACAATCTGTCCGCCTCCACTACCCCCTTCGGGCCCTAGATCTATCACCCAGTCGCAGCAGCGAATAACATCCAGATTGTGTTCGATGACAATGACGGTGTTGCCCTTGTCCGTAAGGTCTGCAAGCACGTTCAGAAGTTTCTTCGTGTCTTCGAAGTGGAGACCAGTTGTCGGCTCGTCTAGGACATAGATGGTCCTGCCGGTCGACCTGCGCTGGAGCTCTGTTGCGAGCTTTACGCGCTGAGCCTCCCCGCCAGAGAGAGTGGTCGCACTCTGTCCCAGCCGGACATAGCCCAGCCCAACGTCAACCAGGGTGTTCAGGTATCTAGCGATTGAGTTGATGGGGGCGAAGAATTCGGCTGCCTCGCTGATGGGCATCGATAGGACATCTCCTACCGATTTGCCCTTGTATTTCACCTGCAGCGTCTCGCGGTTATAGCGGGCACCCTTGCAGTCCTCGCAGGTGACATAGACATCGGGTAGGAAGTTCATCTCAATGCGGATAGTTCCGTCACCGCTACAGCTCTCGCAACGACCACCCTTCACATTGAAAGAGAACCTTCCCTGCTGGTAACCGCGCACCTTCGACTCTGGGGTGTCGGCAAAAAGCTTTCTAATGTGATCGAAGACGCCGGTGTAGGTGGCGGGGTTGGAGCGCGGAGTGCGGCCAATTGGAGCCTGGTCAACGTGAACTACCTTGTCGAGTTGCTCGAGGCCCTCGACCCTGATATGCCTTCCAGGAACTCCCTTGGCGCCATTTAGCTTGTTAGCAAGCACCTGATACAAAACGTCATTGACCAGCGATGACTTACCCGAACCACTCACGCCCGTGACCGCCGTCATGACCCCCAAGGGGAAGCTAACCGAGACATCCCGGAGGTTGTTTTCCTTGGCTCCAACAACTTTGATCTGGCGGTCCTTACTTACCTTGCGCCTTTTTGCAGGAGTTTCTATCTTTAGTCTTCCGGAGAGGTAGTCGCCGGTGATTGATGTGCGGTTATCCAAGATGGCCGCATAGGAACCGGAGTGGACAACCTCGCCTCCTCCAAGACCCGCACCTGGACCGATGTCGACCAGCCAGTCTGCAGCTTTGATGGTGTCCTCATCATGCTCAACGACGATCAGGGTGTTACCTAGGTCGCGCAGCTTGATAAGCGTCTCAATCAGCCTGCGATTGTCGCGCTGGTGCAGTCCAATTGAGGGCTCGTCCAAAACGTAAAGAACACCTGTGAGTCCGGCACCAATCTGGGTGGCAAGCCTGATGCGCTGCGCCTCCCCACCAGAAAGAGACCCAGCACTGCGCTCAAGTGAGAGGTAATCCAGTCCCACTGCAAGAAGAAAATCAAGCCTCGCCCTAATTTCCCTGAGAACCTGGGCAGCAATCTTTTGCTCGCGGTCCGTGAGTTTCAGGGTCTCAAAGAAGTCGTGAGCCTCACCCAGGGAGTAGACAGCGACATCGTGGATGGACTTTGAGTGAACCTTGACCGCCAGAACCTCGGGCCTGAGCCTTGCGCCCTGGCAGGCCGGGCAGGGGATCTCCCTGAGAAACTCCGCCCATTTGCCTCGAGCCCAGTCCGAGTCAGACTCCAGATAGCGCCTCTCAACATAAGGAAGCACGCCCTCAAAGCCTGAGGTGTAGCGCATCTCTCTTCCATACTTCGAGCGCCATTTGACCTGAACCTCGAAGTCATTGCCATTTAGTACCGCGTCCTGAACTGCCTCAGGGAGCTTTTCCCAGGGGGTGTCCAGGTCAAATTCAAGATCGTTTGCAAGGCCTGCCAAGAGTCTGGTGAAGTAGCTGTAAAGGCCCTTGCCCTGGGTAGACCACGGCAGCAGCACTCCCTCGTTGATGGTTGCTGCAGGGTCCCCCACAACCAGTTCCGGATCAACCGCCATCTTTGTTCCAAGGCCGGTGCAGGTTGGGCACGCACCAAAGGGGGCATTGAACGAAAAAGTTCTGGGCTCGATCTCACTTAGGACAATCTCATGCTCATTTGGGCAGCTCAGACGCTCGCTGAAGGTGCGGGTCTTCTTTTCATCGACGAAGTCCACAATCACCCTGCCGTCGGCGAGCTTGAGCGCTGTCTCGACGCTGTCGGTGATCCTGCCCTGAGCATCCGCCTTCACCACGAGTCGATCAACCACCACCGAAATATCGTGCTTAAAACTCTTCTTTAGAGGCTTTGCCTCGGTGAGGGTTACTGTTTCGCCGTCGACTACGGCCCGGGCATATCCTTGCGATTGCAAAGAGGCGAATAGGTCCGCAAACTCGCCCTTTTTCTGCTGGACGATTGGAGCTAGGAGCTGGAAGCGGGTCCCCTCCTTGATGGTCATGAGCTGGTCGACTATTGCCTGCGGGGTTTGCTTTGAGATGACCTCACCGCATTCGTGACAGTGGGGAACGCCTATCCTTGCCCATAAAAGTCTGAGGTAGTCGTGAATCTCGGTGATGGTTCCGACTGTTGATCTGGGGTTGCGGTTGGTGGATTTCTGATCAATTGACACAGCCGGTGAGAGTCCCTCGATGAAGTCAACGTCGGGCCGGTCGACCTGTCCCAGAAACTGTCTTGCATAGGCGCTGAGCGACTCTACGTATCTGCGCTGACCCTCAGCAAAGATTGTGTCGAAGGCCAGGGATGATTTTCCTGACCCGCTCAGGCCCGTGAATACCACCATCGCATCACGAGGAATCTCGAGATTGAGGTTCTTGAGATTATGAACTCGGGCGCCCTTGATGGCTAGATGGGGGCCTTTGGGAGTCTCAATAATCACCGTAGAAGTCTATGCATGGCCAGCCTGCTCAAATTGCCGAAGTTCTCTTTTGAGCTCCCCGATCTCATCACGGATTCTGGCCGCCAGTTCGAACTTGAGCTCCGCTGCTGCTGCTCTCATTTGCGCATCTAGATCCATGATGGTCGCCAGTAGCTGCTCGCTGCCGGCTTTTCCAATGTCACGTCTGCCGCGCATTGGTGTGGAGGCGACCTTTCTCGCCGGCTGCTTCCTGAGTGACTCCATCAGGGCCTCGGTATCAAGCTCCTCGCGGTTGAGGCTGTCGGTGATGTCGGCAATCTTCTTGCGTAGTGGGGTCGGATCGATGCCGTTCAGCCTGTTGTATTCGACCTGCTTCTCACGCCTGCGGTTAGTTTCATCAATTGCTCGCTTCATCGATGCGGTTACCTTGTCCGCATACATGTGGACTTCACCATTGACGTTTCTCGCCGCCCTACCAATTGTCTGAATCAGCGAGGTTGTAGAGCGCAGGAAACCCTCTTTGTCAGCATCGAGTATTGAAACGAGCGATACTTCCGGAAGGTCAAGGCCCTCACGGAGCAGGTTGATACCCACCAGCACGTCATAGAGCCCCTGCCTGAGCTCCCTGAGAAGCTCCACTCTTCTGAGGGTGTCAACATCGGAGTGTAGGTAGCGAACCCTGATGCCCATCTCGGTTAGATACTCTGTGACCTCTTCGGCAAGGCGTTTGGTGAGGGTTGTGACCAATACGCGCTCATTGCGCTCTGATCGGAGCTTTATCTCTTCGAGCAGGTCATCAATCTGTCCCTTGGCGGGCTTCACGTGCACCTCCGGGTCGACAAGGCCTGTTGGA
>JADHKY010000022.1 GCA_016780945.1 Aquiluna sp.
GGTCTCTAAGCGCGGTGACCAGTGTCGCCGCGGCCCGAGGTCGCAACAGGCCAGCCATGTCCTTAATTGCAAGCACATGCGCACCCGCAGAAACCACACTGTCTGCGAGCTTCAGCCAGTAGTCAAGGGTGTAAAGATTTTCATTAGGGTCCAGCAAGTTGCCGGTGTAGCTAAGTCCGACCTCTGCCACCGAGCCTGTGTGCTCGCGCACGGCTTGGATTGCCGGGGTCATCTGGTCGACATCGTTCAGGGCATCAAATATGCGGAAGATGTCAACACCGGTGGCGGCTGCCTCCTTTATGAAGGCATCAGTGACCTCGGTTGGGTAAGGGGTGTAGCCGACGGTGTTCCTACCCCTGAGGAGCATCTGGATACAAATGTTTGGAAGCTTTGCCCTGAGTGCCTCGAGGCGCTCCCAAGGATCTTCTCCAAGGAACCTCAGCGCCACGTCATAGGTTGCACCGCCCCAGGCCTCGATGCTTAGTAGCTCCGGGGTCATTCTCGAAACATAGGGAACCGCTGCAACCAGGTCTTTGCTTCGAACCCTTGTGGCTAGGAGCGACTGGTGGGCATCGCGGAAGGTGGTGTCTGTTACAAGAACTCTGTTTTGCTCTCGCATCCAGTTAGCAAACTTCTCTGGACCCAGCTCAGTCAGCAGCTGCTTTGAACCCGCAGGGGCTTCTGTCGATAGGTCAAGCTTTGGAAGCTTTAGTGCCGGGTCGGTCTTACCCTCGCCCGATCCGAAGGGCTTATTTACCGTAACCTCCGCAAGCCACTGCAGCACCTTGGTGCCGCGGTCTTGGGAGACGCGTGCCTGCATCAGCTCCGGACGCTCATCTATGAAGTGAGTAGAAAGCTCTCCCGAGGCGAAGGTCTCGTCGTCCAGAACCGCCTGAAGAAAGTTGATATTGGTTGCCACTCCCCTGATTCGGAACTCCGCCAGGGCCCTTCTGGATCTTTCAACAGCTGAGCGGAAGTCTCGACCACGCGTAATGAGCTTCACCAGCAGGGAGTCGAAGTGTGGGGAAATCTCGGCGCCAGTGGTGACCGTGCCACCATCTAGACGAATGCCCGCGCCGCCTGGCGAGCGGTAGGTGGTGATCATGCCGGTGTCTGGTCGGAAACCAGCGGCAGGGTCTTCGGTAGTGATGCGGCACTGAATTGCAAACCCGTGAGGCCTGATGTCCTCTTGCCTCAGCCCAAGTTCCGCAAGGGTTTGGCCGGCTGCGATGCGAAGCTGCGACTGCACCAGGTCAACATCGGTGACCTCCTCGGTCACGGTGTGCTCGACCTGGATTCTGGGGTTCATCTCGATAAAGACATGCTTGCCAGTGTTGGGACCTTCAGTCTCAATCAGGAACTCAACGGTTCCCGCATTTTGGTAGCCAATCTCGGTTGCGAATGCGATTGCGTCCCTGAACAGCTGCTGGCGCAGATCTTCTTCGAGGTGAGGTGCGGGGGCAATCTCAACAACTTTTTGGTTGCGCCGTTGAATAGAGCAGTCGCGCTCCAAGAGGTGCATGATGTTGCCCTCGAGGTCGGCAAGAATCTGGACCTCGATGTGGCGAGGGCGAATCACTGCCTGCTCGAGAAATACTCTGGGGTCTCCAAATGCGCTGGAAGCCTCCTGCATGGCAGCCTCTAGAGCCTGCTTCAGCTCTGACTTGTCGTCCACCTTGCGCATGCCGCGGCCGCCGCCGCCGGCTACCGCCTTCACATAGAGCGGAAAACCAATCTTTTCTGCCTGTCCCTCCAGCTTTTTGACATCGTCAGAGGACTCGGTTGAGGCAAGCACTGGAACATTCGCCCTGATGGCCGCGGCCTTAGCGTTGACCTTGTCTCCAGCGAGCTCAAGAATCTCGGCCGCAGGTCCCACAAATGCAATGCCGTTTTCGCGTGCGGCATTAGCCAGGTCAGGGTTTTCGCTCAGGAAGCCGTAGCCGGGGTAGATCGCGTCAGCCCCACACTCCTTTGCCACACGAATGATTTCGTCAACAGAGAGGTAGGCACGAACGGGTGAGCCCTCAGCTTTAATCTCGTAGGCCTCGTCGGCCTTTAGCCTGTGAACTGAGTTGCGATCCTCGTATGGGTAGACGGCAACTGTCCTAGCGCCCGTCTCATAGGCCGCGCGAAAGGCCCTAACCGCAATTTCTCCGCGGTTAGCCACGAGAATCTTTTTGAACATCCAACCTCACTGAAACACAGGCGCCCTGAGGGAATAGGGCACATAAACCATTAGCCTAATTCAATGCACGTGCTGAGTGTGAGCTCCCTCAAGGGTGGCGTGGGAAAAACCACGGTCGCGTTGGGCCTAGCCTCCGCAGCACTAAACAAAGGTCTCAACACTTTAGTTATTGACCTAGACCCGCAGTGCGATGCAACTAGCGGCCTCGCAGCTCCTTCCGATCAGGGGTTTTCCGTTGCCGAGGTGCTCCAAAGCCCCAAACTTCAAAACCTGAGGCGGGCAATTGTTCCCTCGGCCTGGCATCGAGACTCAAAGATGGACGTGCTAGTTGGCAGCCCGAGATCGTTGCTGCTCGACAACCCGGCACCCTCTGTCTCCGATGTCTGGAAGCTTGAGGAGGTCCTCGCAAGCATCGAGGATGAATACGACCTTGTGATTATCGACACTCCCCCGTCTATCAATGCCCTAACCAGAACCGCATGGGTTGCCTCGGACCGAGTTATTTTGGTGACGGAGCCTGCGCTTTACTCCGTGATTGCGGCCGACCGAGCTAGGAAGGCAATTGTAGAAATCAGCGCCAAGCTCTCGCCAAGACTTCAGCTCTTTGGTGTGGTCGTAAATAGGCTCCGCACCCAGTCCCACGAACACGAGTACCGGCTCAAGGAGCTCAGGGACATGTTTGGCGACCAGCTACTAATGCCGTATTTCGAAGAGCGAGCCGCTGTTCAGCAGTCAACTGGGGCCGCAAGACCGATCCACTCCTGGCCCGCGGAAGGCGCTTCAGAAATAGCCAAGGGTTTCGACTGGCTTCTCGCTGGAGCACTAAGCGAGCTTTCCTCAACACCGGTTCGAAAGGCCAGAGCAGGAGTAGTTGACCGCTCAATAAGGGGTCAGAGCATCACCGAGATGGTTGAGGTTGAAGAGGTCCCCAGCTCCAGAAGAGCAGAGAAAAAACGCCGCTGGTTTAGCTTTAGGAAATCTTCCTAGCCCTGCGAAGCGCTAGTTCGTCCTGAACCTGAGCCTCTTCGGCGGCAAAGTCGACCAAGGTCGCCTCCACCTCGCGAAGCACCCGGCCAATCGCAATTCCAAAGACTCCCTGGCCCTGACCAAGAAGGTCAATGACTTCATCCTGGGAGGTGCAGAGGTAGACAGTCACACCGTCAGACATCAAAGTCGTGTTTGTTAGATCTGAAACTCCGGCCTCGTGAAGCTGCTCGACCGCAACGCGGATCTGCTGGAGGGAGACCCCCGCATCCAGAAGCCTCTTTACTAGCTTGAGAACCAGAATGTCGCGGAAAGAATAAAGCCTTTGGGAACCAGAGCCTGTTGCGGTCTGGATCGATGGCTCAACTAGCTCGGTTCTTGCCCAGTAGTCGAGCTGGCGATAGGAGATGCCAGCGGCAGCTGCGGCAGATGCGCCGCGATAACCAACGTCGGTGGCTGGCAGGCCGTCATCAAAAAGCATCGGTGATTCGTGATCCACAATGCCTCCTATCTTTGGACAAATGCCAATTCTGCCTTCAAGTTCTACTTTAAGGTTTCAAGAAACCCTTCGGCGTGTCGCTACCCTTCGATTTCCTCTACTGCCTCGGCAATCAGGTGTGCTCGGATAGCGCCAAAACGCTCTGCAATCTCTCTTGCGATGTGGCCGGCCTTGGCCGCAGAATCAGGTGCCTTCTTCCTAACCACCGGCTCGGTCACACCCGTGATAATCCCCACCTCACGCTCAGCGGCCGACTTGAGACCCCTGAGATGCCTGGGCTGGATTCCAAACTGCTCGAGTGCGACAAGGGCAAACGCAATCTCGACCTCGTGAGAAGAATGCGGCTGGGCACCAAACAGCCCAAGCTCAGCTCCCTCTTTGAAGGCCTGGTCACTGAGCGAGGTCTCGGCCTTGAGCTGAGCAGTCGAAAAGCGCTGCCCCTTGCGAAGTGATGCCGGGCTCGCTGCCGGCAAAAGTGGCTGCCTGCCGGCATCTAGCTCCTCGAGGTATTCCTTGATGACCTTAAGAGGCAGGTACTGGTCCCGCTGCAGGGTGAGCACGACGCGTAGCCGCTCGATTTGGTTTTCCGAGTATTTGCGATAACCGGCATCGGTTCTCTCGGGAGTGACAAGACCCTGGTCCTCCAAGAACCTCAGCTTTGAGGGTGAGAGGTCTCCAAACTCAGGCTTCAGTACCGTTAGCACCTGACCGATTGTGTAGAGCTTCCGGTGGTCTTGGAGCTTGCGAACAGCATTCTCCATTTAGCGATCTTTCTCTGATGCGTAGAAGGTGAGCCGGAACTTGCCAATCATCACTTCCATGCCCGTGATGAGCTGCTGGGTCTCAGTGCTCTGGCCGTCTACGTAGGTTCCATTCATCGAACCCATGTCGCTGACAGTGAAGGTTCTGCCCTCGCGCAAAAACTGCGCGTGACGACGAGAAACAGTGACGTCGTCCAGGAAGATGTCAGCCTCTGGGTGGCGACCGGCGACCGTGAGGTCTTGGTCGAGAAGAAAACGGGAGCCCTGACCAGGTCCACGATGGACAATCAATAGGGCGGAATTAGCCGGCAACGCTGCAACGGCTGAGAGTTCTTCTGGGAGTAAGACTGGGGAGTTTGTTGACACCAGGTCGCCAGCGAATCTAGCGGTGTCCTCACTGCCTGATTCGCGTGACATTTAGCCTCCCCTAGAGACTAAATGTTAGGGGATGAACGCCTCTCAAGGGAAATCAATTGTCGAAGTTGGGCGAGGTATACAAAACCCGCCACCCAATACAGTCCGATTCCCCAGTATGCGAAGCCCCAGGCAAGCGGCAAGATCACTGCCTCCGCGCTAGGCCACACGTCAGCCAAGAGCAGCAAAGGCAAAGCATACAAAAGCGCAAAGGTGGCAGCTTTGCCTAAGAAGTGAACCGGAAGCGGACCATAGCCGTGTGAGGCCGAAATTGGATAGCCGACCAGCAGCAAAATATCCCTTGCGACAATGACGATGGCAAGCCATGCCGGGATGATCTCGTTGACTGTCAGACCAATGAGAGTCGCAAGAATAAAGAGCCTGTCGGCAGAGGGGTCTAAGACCTTACCGAGCGAGGTGATCTGATTGAACCTCCTGGCAATAAATCCATCTAGCCAGTCGGTAAAGCTTGCAAACATGAGCACCAAGAAGGCAATCAGCAACTGGTCAACAATTAGTAGCCAGAGAAAGACCGGAACCAAAAGCAGCCTGAGGATGCTGAGCATGTTCGGGATGCTCTTGAGCTCCTTAGATAGCTGCATAGCCAGATTCTAACTAAACAACCCCTGAGCGCCTTAGTACCTCGTTTACGTTGGCGTATTCATTGAAGGCGTAGAGGTGCCCTTTAGCCACTCCGGCCTCTGACAATTCCCCTACCTGTCTTGCGGCCCACTCGATTCCAACTTCGCGCCTACCTGGCGCATCGTCGGCGATCTCAAGCGCGTGAGCAAGCTCCCCAGGCCGAGCCTCGCCAGTCAGCTCTCAAACCCGAGCCAACCTACTGGGAGAAACAATGGACATAATGCCCGGGATGAGATCGATTACTACTCCCCTGGCTCTTGCAAGCTCGACAAAGCGAAGGTAGTCCGCTGTGAAAAAGAACAGCTGCGTGATCGCAAGGCTTGCTCCCGCTTCCTGCTTTGCAAGAAGTGCTGCAATATCAGATCTTTCCTTTCCTGATTCGGGATGCCCGTTTGGGAAGGCGGCGACAGCGGTCTTGCCGGTCCCCGAGGGCCTGGTTTCCTCTATAAGGCTCACGAGTTGATCCGCCCTGGAAAGGGTCCCAGGAGGCATTTGACTCTGGCCCTCAGGAAGGTCGCCTCTGAGTGCGAGAAAGTTGGTTATGCCCTCGCCAAGAAATTCTCGAACAAGGTCCTTGGCATCCTGCTCGGTGGTCCCGACGCAGGTTAGATGAGCCAGAGGCGCTGCAGATGAGTTATCACGAATAAATTTGAGGACACTTAGGGAGTCGCGGGTGCTGGAGCCGCCGGCACCGAATGTAACTGAGATGAAATCGGGGCTCAGCTCTGAAAGCCTGAGGATGGCCTCATGGAGCCTGGGAGTGTCTTCGGGTTTTCTTGGAGGGTAGACCTCAAAGGAAATCTGCATGGTTTCGAGCCTTCCGCTTAGCAATCACCTGCGGGGCTCCGATCATGGCGACACAAGAATATTACTTCACCCTCGGGCTACAGTAATCACATGGAAATCACCGTTGCCAATCACCCCCTGATTGCCCATAAGGTCACTCTGCTTCGAGACATTAACACCACAAGCAGCCAATTCCGGCAGCTGGTTGAAGAGCTAGTCACACTCCTCACTTTTGAGGCGACGAAATCGCTTGCGACAGAGGAGATCGAAGTTGAGACTCCCCTCACCAAAACGACAGGTACGAGGCTTGCAAAGCCGACACCGCTGATAATTCCTATTCTTCGAGCTGGTCTTGGCATGCTTTCCGGCATAACCAAGCTGCTCCCAGATGCAGAAGTTGGCTTTTTGGGCATCAAGCGGAACGAGGAAACCCTCCAGCCAGAGACCTATGCCAACAGACTCCCCGATGACCTAACTGGCCGACAGGTCATACTCATTGACCCCATGCTTGCAACTGGTGGGACTCTAAATGACTCTCTTGATTACGCGTTTGAACGTGGCGCAAGAAGTGCGACATGCATTTGTCTGCTGGGAGCTCCAGAGGGCGTGGATGCGGTTAGCAAGCACGTCGTAGACAAATGGCCTGATAAGCAAGTGAGTATCCACCTTGCGGCACTTGACCAAAAGCTAAACGACATCGGCTACATCGTCCCAGGTCTTGGAGATGCGGGAGACAGGCTCTACGGAACCTCTGGTGACTAAAACCGCTGACTCCGGCTTTCTAAAGCACCACCAAAGCAAAGCTTCCGAGCAGACCAACACTGAATAGCACCATCAACGTCATGGTCATCGAGAGATAGCGGCCACTCTTAGCAATTAATGAGGCAATTGGCCCCAAGTTAGTTAGCTTCGAAAGCTCTGCAACAATGCCGTGAGCCTCACGAATAATTGCAAACTGAGTCAGATTCCCCAGAGCACCAACGGTAACCAGGAAGGCTGCCGCGAAAAGCTTCTCTGCAGTGCTGGCAGCAACCAGATCACCGGTAATTGTCAAAAAGGTCAGCACAGCTAGGGCAATCACAGAGTGAAGCTGTGCACGGGTCAGCTGTGAGCGCTTGTCATTCCATAGCTGAATCAAATCTTTTTCTGTCATGCCGGTGCTCCTTGTGAGTGACCCAATAGCCCAATTGAGATTGGGGTCTAATCCTAAGTCACATAAGTCGGGCTGGCGGGATTTGAACCCACGACCCCTTGTCCCCCAGTTAAGTACAGGATGTTCATAGCTGTTCGCTGGTGTTCGTTTTTCTAGTGTTTTCTGGGGTGCGAACGCCTACGAACACAGGCGAACACCAGCGGAAAGTGCTCAGGTGGGGGAACATCTGGGGGAACAGGTGCTTTGTGAGTCTCACTACTTAATGGTGAGCATTTCTGTTTTTTTATGAACTCACCATCAATGTAGAGATGGATGAATATGTCATAGCCTGCTCCTGTGAATCTAACAGTTCTGCCTCCAGCCGCTTCCTAGCGACCCTGAATTTGTGCTTTTGGTTTAGGAAGCACGGTGGCGCCTGCTTACTCGGAATTCAAGGGCGACCTAGTAGCCTCAGGATCTCTCCTCATTGTCCACACGGCTGCCGTTGCAATTAGACAAAGTACGGCAGCCGTTATCCATGCAATTAAGTAGGTGCCTTGGATGTCCCTAATGATTCCAGCAAAAATAGACGCAACTCCGGCACCAATCATGTGTGTGGCGAAAACCCAACCAAATACAACGCCTGATTGCTGAAGGCCAAAATACCTCCGGCACAGCTCGATTGTTGGAGGCACCGTTGCAATCCAATCAAGTCCATAAAACACGACAAAAAAGAACATTGGAGGCTCAACTGTCGGGCCCAGGAGGAAGGGAACGGTAAAAAGGGCAATACCCCTGAGTCCGTAGTAAATGGCAAGTAATACAACTGGATTGAACCTGTCGGACAACCAGCCTGACAGAATCGTGCCAATGAAGTCAAAGACACCAATCAGTGCGAGGAGTCCTGCCGCAGTTGTAACGGGCATTCCATGGTCATGAGTCGCCGGGATGAAATGGGTTCCGATGAGCCCATTTGTTGTCCACCCGCAAATAAAAAATGTTCCAGCAAGAATTAGAAAGGGTTTGGTTCTCGAAACCTTTATAAGAAGTCTTAGGTTATCTGCCGCAGTCAAGGGTCCTTTGGATTCCTCTATCGGTGTTTCGGTAGCTAGCCCGAATGGACGCAACCCCACCTCAGAAGGGTTGTTCCGAAATAAAATTCCAAAAATTATCATGATGAATAGGGCCAGTCCCGCTACGGTATAAGCGGTAACCCGCCAGCCATTTTCGGTCAAAACAAAACTCAAAAGTGGTAAAAATATCAAAGAGCCTGTGGCATACGCGGCTGAAAAGACACCAGTTATGACCCCGCGATGCCTATGGAACCATCGCCCGGCCACCAAGGAAGCAAAAACCAAGGCTAAGCAACCCGTGGCAAAGCCAACAAGCACACCCCAAGTCAAGATCAATCCAAGCGGTGTTGGAAATGCAACTGCCAAACTGGACCCAACAGCAACCAGTGCGAGGGCAAATGTGGCTACCCTTCGAATAGAAAATCTTTCCATCAAGGTGGCAGCGAATGGCGCAGTAATGCCGTAAAAGAATAAGTTAACACCTATGGCTACCGAGACAACAGTTCGATCCCATCCAAACTCGCTCTCCATCGGCTCGAAAAGCAATGAAATAGTGGAACGAAAAGCTGCCGCACCAAGCAGTGCTAAGAAAGTGACTGCCACGACAATCCATGGCCAGTATTTCAGTGTTCTCGGGGTTTCACTTGCCACTCCTTGAGACTAACCCTTGGACTCATAAAAATCCAAAATAGGCAAGTCGGGCTGGCGGGATTTGAACCCACGACCCCTTGTCCCCCAGTTAAGTGCAGGTTGTTCGTAGTTGTTCGCTGGTGTTCGTTTTTCCAGGGTTTTCAGGTATGCGAACACCTACGAACACAGGCGAACACCGGCGGAAAGTGTTCAGGTGAGGGAACATCTGGGGGAACGAGAGCTAAACTCGCCGATTCCCATGGCTTCAAATTAGTTTGGCGCAACATCCTCTAGGGTGATGTGCCTGCTTGGCATGAGCCCTCTGACCTGCTCTCCCGCAACAACATCTCCAGAGTAGTAAGTCTCTGGAGAAGCTTCGCTCTGATACTTCTGAATCAAACCGTAAAAGTCATCCGGGGCTAATCCAAAGGTTTCGCTGAATACCATTCGCCAATCTGATCTGCCTTGAAGGTTTGACCAGTAATCGGACAGGACGAGTTTCAGAGCCTGTTCCTCAGATACATTCCCTTGACTCATAAGTTCTTGAATCAGAGCAAGCACCATGAAGCTCGAAAAATTGTAGTTTTGATCACCCTCTACGTTGACATAATCTTCAAAAACAGCAGGATTCTCCAGACCATTAGCCGTTACTGGAAACAACCCGTTGTCAAATTCGCTTCGGCCGTAATAAGTCCGGGTGAATAGCTCTTCAAAGGTTTTGGCGCCACCCTCGACGAGCCAAACCGGCTTCATAAGGTCGCCAGACCTTGCGATTTGGAAAACGTGGTAATACTCATGAGCAATCACGGCGTATCGGTGCAAGCCGTCATATCGAAACTCGTCAGCATTGATTTCGAGAACCATCCAGCTGCCAGAACCGTCTCCACAAATACATGCCCCTCTCATGCCAGGACGCTCATCCGGCCACGGGTTACCCACGGCGCTTGACCACGCATAAACCTGCATTGGTGATTGCATCGATGGAATAGCGAACACACAGTCTGAAATTGGAAAGAGATTTTCGAGGTTGTCGATGGCTGAAAAGTACTCAGCTTGCCAGTCACTTGGAAGGCTTTCGTGAACGTTGTGTTCAAATTCAAAGTTTGAAGCTTGTGCCAGATTGCTGGGGTCGCACTCTTCCTTAGGACTCGACTCGGGGTTGTCTTCCTCAGGACTCGACTCGGGGTTGCTCGTGCTCACCTCTGCACTGCTTTGGGGTTGGCTACTTGTCAATCCCCTCGGCTCTGATGAGCAACCCAGTATCGCAACTCCGAGGAGCAGAGTGATAGACAAGCTTGATACAAGTCTTTGAACTGGCTTATTCACTGCAGGTTGAACACCTTCCCATAACTAGATTTTTAGCCTAAGTCGCAAGGAATCCAGATTCAAGCCCCAGTGCAATCTTGGAGGCCGGCCGGGGGAACATGAAAGAACTGCACCCCTAGATCCCAGTCGGGCTGGCGGGATTTGAACCCACGACCCCTTGTCCCCCAGTTAAGAGCAGGTTGTTTGTAGTTGTTCGCTGGTGTTCGTTTTTCTAGTGTTTTTCAGGGTGCGAACACCTACGAACACAGACGAACATCAGCGAAATGTGCTCAGGTGGGGGAACATCTGGGGGAACATCTTGCTCTCCTAAGCCTCCAAGGCCATCAGGTTCAAACCTCGCTAGTTAGATTAACAATTTAATAACACCTCCCTGCAAATCTTGCATACCCCCGAAGAACGGGTAAAGGCTAAGTGGCATCAACTGAGGAGGAATGCAATGTTCATGAACCTAAGTAACTTTGTACCAAAGCCCGGCCATGAGGCTGAATTTTTAAGCTATTTCGAAAGCAACATCTTGCCGATAACCTTCGCTGCAGAAGGACTCATTTCGGCGGATGTAGTGGTTTCCGAAGATGGCCAAATCACCAATCTTGAGCGCTGGGAAAGCAAAGCGCACTGGGAAGCTCTCGTGAGAGAGTTAACTGAAGGCGAAGGCTCCCAGGCACGGACCGAGACGATGAATTCTCTTGGTCAGGACTGGTGGGAGCGAAACTGCCGAGAAGTCAGAAGGCTGAAGGACTAGGACATGCCAACTTTTGTTTATTTAGGCAACTACACAGCCTCTGGCCTAGAGGGAGCCATGCGAGACGGTTTTGAGTCTCGGGTTACTGCTGTTTCAGATGGTCTGGAGGCTCACGGGGGGAAACTCTTACAGATGGGGTTTTGCCTAGGTGAATACGATTTCGTGATTGTTGCAGATGTCCCTGATCGCAAGACGGCGTTGATTGCTCCAATGGTGGCGGGCGCTGCTGGAACCGTAAGTGTCAGCACAATCGAGTTGATTTCAGCTATTGAGATGTCCGAAGTTGCGAGCATGGCCAAGAGTTCTGATTTCAGAGTGGCAGGCTCTGGAGGCAATTAGTTGGGAAGGGTCCGAGCCAAGCTGCTTGGGCGAGGAGCAGCGAAGCTTAGGGGGGAACACCCGGGGGAACAAGCTCATCTCCGTTCCCTAAATCCCAGTCGGGCTGGCGGGATTTGAACCCACGACCCCTTGTCCCCCAGACAAGTGCGCTACCAAGCTGCGCCACAGCCCGCTTCAAGCCCTAAGTCTATTGGGCTTTACTCGCTCTGGATTGAACCCATAGAAGAAGCGCAACAATCAGTGCTCCGGCTGCAAAGTAAACAAGTGGAGTTGGGCTTTCTGGACTACCTAGTTGTCCTATGGTGTCCTGCCATGGCCATAGTGCCCTGAGGGACCCAAGCATCAAACCTGTCATAACTACCAGGGTTATTCTTCGAAGGTTGACTAAAAGCCACCTGAGTGCAGTGGAAAATAGTGCCAATCCGACAATCGCTCCCAGCACAAAAACACTCAGGTAGCCAAGATCTAGGGCATTCACGGCCGCAATGGTTGGTGCATAGAAACCAATAGCGAGCAATAGGAACGAGCCCGAGACTCCCGGGAGCACAAGTGCACAAACCGCAACCGCGGCCGCCAGGAAAACCAGAATCAAGCTTGCATCAGTTACCTCCTGCCGAGGAAGGCTCACCAACACAAAAGAAATTGCCGCTGCCATCAGACCCACAATGTAGTCAGCGGCTCGCCAGCTTGCGCCAACCATTCGATAGGGAACTATCAGCGACACCAGGATTAACCCTGCGAAGAGCCCTCGCATATTCTCCGGCTGGCTCTCAAGAAGCGGCTCGATTGCAGCGGCAGCGGCAAAGATTGCAACCAGCATCCCGGTTAGAACCGGCAGAACAAGAAGCCAGTCAATTTGCTTTGCCGAGGCTTTTGCTTCTTGGGGTCTTCCTCTAACTAGAAAGACAAGAGCTTCAACCGCACTGGCCACAGAGCCAATAATTCGCTCATAGATGCCGACGATGAGGGCAATGGTTCCACCGGAAACCCCAGGGATGACCTCGGCTATGCCGATGAGGAAGCCGCGTAGGAGATTGGCGATCACCTTGACCTCTTCTCCCTGACCCTCACCCCAATTTCAACTGGGGTTCCTTCAAAGCCGTAGAGCTCTCGAAGCTTGCGAATAATGAACCTGCG
>JADHKY010000023.1 GCA_016780945.1 Aquiluna sp.
CGGCTCCAGTTCTTGGCCACTGATGACAACCCCTCGGGACTTAGAGACCTGTGTGCATTTGAACTTCTCTATGCCACCGGAATGAGAGTCAGCGAGCTAGCAGGTGTAGACCTTGAGGACATCGATTACTCGAGGTCGCTGGTTCGGGTTACTGGAAAAGGAAATAAGCAGCGAATGCTGCCTTTTGGTAGCTCTGCGGCTCGGGCCATAACTTCCTGGGTCAAGACAGGCAGAGATCAGTACCGCACTGATTCTTCGCCGCAGGCACTGCTGTTGACCTCTCGGGGCAAGAGGGTGGGCGTTAGGCAGCTCTACTCACTTGTCGCCGAGCAACTAGCTGGCACCGCCACCGGAAAAGCCGGCCCCCACACCTTGAGACACTCTGCAGCTACTCATCTCTTGGACCATGGTGCCGACCTGAGGGCAGTCCAGGAAATTCTGGGTCACGCTTCCCTTGCCACCACCCAGATTTATACGCACGTCTCGGTGGACAGACTGAGAAAGTCATTTGAGCAGGCACACCCAAGGGCCTAACTAACGATTTTGCTCGGCATCAGCTGCCCAAAGAAGAGCAAAGGATTCAGATAGCCCCTTTGAACCCGAATAGACAGGTGCATGCACCCTTCGCAATGCTCTTTGTAGCCAGCCTCACCCTCGCATAAGTAGCCGACTAGCTCTCCCCGCTCAATCGCCTGCCCAGTCACGAGATCGCTGCAGACGGGCTCAAAGCTGATGCGATAGTCACCAGAACGAATTGTTACTACCCGCCTGTCGACGACTAGGTCATTGAAGCTCACGAACCCGGCTTGCGGAGCCCGAATACCCTCGTCTCCCACGAGCACATCAAGACCCCTGTGACCAGGACCCCTCTCGGAGTGAGGAGCGATGTAGTTACCCATTTGTTTGTCCAGAAAGTAGGGGATGGGCTCGGCCCAGATTTCAGGGGCCGGCAGTGAGAAGTTAAAGAGGCCAAAGATGACCTTGATTGCAAGAGCGAATTTGAACATCTGTCAATGCAATCCAAATGCTCTAAAGAGCGATTGAGCAGATAGAAATAAGTGGAAAAGCCCCTAAATCACGGGTATGCTTACACCTACACATCGATTCGGTGTGAATTCGCGTGTTCCAACCAAATTCGCTAGCTCGGTCCCTTTGGGGTTCTACGGAATTGGAATGCCAGGGAGATGGGCAACCGCTCATTTCAAGAAACTGAGGGGCGCATTTGCGTCCAAAGGAGTGCCTTATGGCAAGCGTAACAATGCGCCAGCTACTTGATGCTGGCGTCCACTTCGGTCACCAGACCCGCAGGTGGAACCCGAAGATGAAGCGTCACATTCTGACCGATCGTTCGGGCATCTACATCATCGACCTACAGCAGTCAGTCGACTACATCGACCAGGCCTATAACTTCGTTCGCGACCTTGTCGCAAACGGTGGCTCAATCATGTTCGTCGGAACCAAGAAGCAGGCCCAGGAGGCTATTGCCACTGAGGCACTGCGCGTGGGCCAGCCCTACATCAACCAGCGCTGGTTGGGTGGACTGCTAACTAACTTTTCAACCGTTGCCAAGCGAATTTCTCGCATGAAGGAGCTTGAGGCACTTGACTTCGAGGATCCAGCCAAGTCGGGCCTAACCAAGAAGGAACTGCTCATGCTCAAGCGTGAGAAGGACAAGCTTGAGAAGTCCCTGGGCGGTATTCGCAACGTCACCAAGACTCCAAGTGCGCTCTGGATTGTTGACACCAACAAGGAGCACCTTGCAGTCACTGAGGCAAAGAAGCTGGGCATCCCAGTAATCGCCATCCTCGACACCAACTGTGACCCAGACGACGTTGAGATCGGCATCCCCGGTAACGACGACGCAATCCGCTCCATCGAGCTTTTGACCAAGGTAATTGCCGACGCGGCAGCCGATGGCATGATTGCCCGCCACACCAAGACCGATGCTGAGGCAGAGCCACTAGCCGAGTGGGAGCGCGAGCTTCTAGAAGGCCAGAAGGAAGAGCCAAAGGCAGACGCTCCAGCAGCTGAGAAGGCAGCCGAGAAGGCTCCTGCCAAGGCTGCTGCAAAGCCTGCCGCAGAGAAGAAGGCCCCTGCAAAGAAGGCCCCAGCCAAGGCTCCTGCTAAGCCGGCAGCCGAGAAGGCTCCTGCCACAGCAGCTGCAAAGCCTGCCGAGAAGGCACCGGCTAAGAAGCCAGCGGCAAAGCCTGCCGCAGAGAAGAAGGCCCCTGCAAAGAAGGCCCCAGCAAAGACTGCAGAGAAGAAGGACGAGAAGTAAATGGCTAACTACACCGCAGCAGACGTAAAGGCGCTTCGCGACAAGTCCGGCGCCGGAATGATGGACTGCAAGGGAGCTCTTGACGAGGCAGATGGCGACATCGAGAAGGCATTTGAGGTCCTTCGCCTAAAGGGACTCAAGGGAGTATCAAAGCGCGAGGGCCGCACCACCACCAATGGTCTAGTTGTAGCTAGGGTCGCAGGTGGCAAGGGAACTCTCATTGAGCTTGCTTGCGAGACCGACTTCGTTGCAAAGGCCGAGAACTTCGTTGCCCTAGCCGAAGAGGTAGCAGATGCTGTTGTGGCATCTGGAGCTTCGGATGTTGAGTCTGCGCTTGCAGCTTCTCACGGCGGCGGAACAGTTGCAGATGCCATTACCGACAAGGCCGCGATCATGGGCGAGAAGGTTGAGCTGCGCAGGGTTGCAGTGGTTGAGGCCAGTGGCGTTGACGCATACCTGCACCGCACCAGCCGCGACCTACCACCCCAGGTTGGCGTCTTGCTAGGTTACGAGGGCTCGGACAGCGACACCGCGCACGACATCGCCGTGCACATCGCTGCGTTTAGCCCCCAGTACCTAACCCGTGACGATGTTCCAGCCGAAGTTGTTGCCAAGGAGCGCGAAATCGCCGAGGCGACCGCTCGCGATGAGGGTAAGCCAGAGGCTGCCCTGCCAAAGATCGTCGAGGGAAGAGTCAACGGATTCTTCAAGGAGACCTGCCTCTTCGATCAGGACTTTGCAAAGGACAACAAGCAGAGCGTAGGAAAGGTTGCCGAGGCAGCAGGCCTTAAGCTAACCGGCTTCGTGCGCTTCCGCGTTGGCGTCTAAATAAAGCAATTTAGGTTGTGGGCTCGGTGAATGCCGGGCCCACTTCGCTTTTTCCGCTCTAGTATTGTCTTTGGCTGAATCTGGAGGTGTCATGGCTAATAAAAAGCGCAGAGTACTGCTCAAAATCTCCGGAGAGGCTTTTGGTGGAGGGTCCCTGGGGGTAAACCCAGATGTGGTCTCCGAGATTGCCAAAGAGATTGCTAAGGCCTCAAAAGAGGTAGAGATCGCAATTGTCGTCGGCGGGGGCAACTTCTTTAGGGGAGCGGAGCTATCAAACCGAGGCATGGACCGCGGCAGGGCCGACTACATGGGCATGCTGGGCACAGTTATGAATGCCCTCGCCCTGCAAGACTTTATTGAGCAGGCCGGCGCTGACGTAAGAGTTCAGACGGCTATCTCAATGGCTCAGGTAGCTGAGCCCTACCTACCCTTGAGAGCCATCAGGCACCTCGAAAAGGGCAGAATCGTAATCTTCGGAGCCGGTGCCGGGCTTCCTTACTTCTCCACCGACACCGTTGCCGCTCAGCGGGCGCTCGAGATTCACGCTGATGAGGTACTCGTTGCCAAGAATGGTGTGGACGGTGTCTATTCGGCAGACCCCAAGAAGGACCCCGCAGCCAAGAAGCTCGGTGAGATCAGCTACCAGGAGGCGTTGGTCCAGGGCCTAAAGGTCGTCGATGCAACGGCGTTCTCTTTGTGCATGGACAACAAGATGCCGATGCGAGTTTTTGGAATGGCCGACATCACCAAGGCCCTGCTTGGCAAGGCCATTGGCACCAAGGTTCGGGCTTAGAAGGAGCAAAGCTAAATGATTCAAGACGTGATGGCCGAGGCCAAGGACAAGATGGACAAGGCTCTCGAGGCCACAAAAGAAGACTTTGCCTCAGTAAGAACTGGCAGGGCCAACCCCGCGATGTTCCAAAAGATCATGATCGAGTACTACGGCACACCAACTCCGCTTTCGCAACTTGCGGGAATTCAGAACCCAGAGGCCCGATCTATCCTCATTACTCCTTACGACAAGGCAGCCCTCTCGGACATCGAGAAGGCCCTGCTAGCCATGCCAAACCTGGGTGCTCAACCAAACTCGGACGGTAACGTGATCCGCGTGAATCTACCTGAGCTCACCGAGGACAGGCGCAAGGAATACGTCAAGCTAACCCGTGACAAGGCCGAGCAGGGCAGAGTCTCGGTTAGGAACATCAGGCGCAAAGCCAAGGAAGACCTTGAGGCCCTGAAGAAAGACGGAGCTGTAGGGGAGGACGAGGTCGAAAGAGCCGAAAAAGAGCTCGAGGCCGTCACCAAGGCTCATGTCGACAAGATTGACGAGGCCCTGAAGAACAAGGAAGCGGAGCTCCTAGAGGTCTAGTTGGATAGCTCTAAAACCAGAACTTTAGGACCTAGGTTCGCCGTTGGCCTGAGCCTCGGCGGCGTATTTCTTCTCTCTTTGCTGCATCCCTTCGCATTCACCTCTTTCGCAGCCATTTCAACGGCAATAGCGACCTTCGAGCTCGCGAGAGTACTGCGCCTGGCGGGTTGGCATGTTCCAGCTGGAGCTGCATTGGCAGCTCCGACGATCGTTTACGCAACCTATTTCTATGGAACCCTCGGGCAGTGGTTTTCGCTGCTGGGTTCGCTTGGGCTTTTGGTCATCTGGAGACTTGTTTCGCTTTTGATTGTTGGTAGGCAGCAGAGCCCGAAACAGACACTGCGAGACTTCGGGGCAACCGGCTTCTCGCTTGTTTATGTGCCACTGCTTCTGAGCTATGCGGCACTGCTTATAAATCAGGACGATGGCACGGCTTGGGTTCTCGGGATAGTAATCACGGTTGCGATGATAGACAGCTTCGGATATCTCGTCGGAAGATTTTTTGGCAGGACCAAGCTCATCCCCAGTATTAGCCCGAAGAAGACCTGGGAGGGATTCCTGGCATCTGCACTGGGTGCGCTGCTCGGCGGGATAATTCTCGGGCAGTTAACAGAAACGTCACTTGGCTTTGCTTTACTGTTTGGCATAAGCATTCTGGTGAGTTCGGTTCTCGGGGATCTTTCGGAGTCACTCATCAAGAGAGATTTGAATGTGAAGGACATGGGGGACGTTCTTCCGGGACACGGAGGGTTTATGGATCGCATCGACTCCCTCCTGCCCTCGGTCTTTGTCGCATACCTCCTAGCCCAAGTAGCCTTCTGATGGCTCTAGAGCGGGTTTCCAACACGGTTCTGGGCTATGACTCGGAGCAGGTTGATGCCCTTCTTGACAGAGTTCGCAGGCAATACGAGAAACCAAAGAGCAGGTTCATCACCCCGGCGATGCTGGCCTCGGTGGAGTTCGATCTTGCTCCGGGTGGCTATCGCATCGACCAGACCGATGCTGCCCTGGCAGAGGTCGCGATTGAATTTGAACACCGCGAGCTCAAAGCCCGACTGGAACGGATTGGAACCAAGCGCTTTAGAGCCGAGACAAGAAGCCTCATCGGCACGATCGTCAAGGTTTTGAGCCAAGACGAGAAAAAGCAGTTCAGCCCGGCCAGAAACGGCTACCACCCAAAGCGAGTGCGCGAAATCCTAAGAAAGCTAGTTGTGCAGGAGGGTCTCCTGAGTGCCCCAAGCCCCAGTGAACTCAAGACCGCACCGCTTGGAAGAAAGAACGGCGGGCCGGCAAGGATTGAGGTTAACGAGTTTTTGGGCATTGTTGTTAGTGTCATCCAGCGCCAGGAGCTAGTGCGGTAAAGACCGTAAGCGAATAGGCTTAAGTCTCTTGGAGGCAAATGGCTAAGCACGCAAAGGTACCTAGAGGCCGAGGACGAGGTTTATTTGTCCTTGGCTACTTTTTCGTAGCCTCCCTGGTGATGGTCTCAGCCGTCGATCCCTACTCCGGAACCATAGCTTCTGCGAACTCGGTTGACACCTACGACCAACCACTAGTCACCTACCAGTCCCTCCAGTTAGTCCCGTTGAGCGCGGTTGATTATGGACGCGGCAGCTTCGAGGTCCTCACCGGTGAACAGGCGCGTCCGATCACCGTCAAGCGCGCGCCAACTCCAGAGACCGGGAGCGTTAAGGCATTTGCTTTGAGCCAGGTCGAATCAAAGGGCTGGGATTATGACCAGTTCTCTTGCCTTGTAAAGCTGTGGGAGCGCGAGAGCAACTGGCGCTGGAATGCCACAAATAAGTCCTCCGGTGCTTACGGCATCCCGCAGTCGCTTCCGGCGACCAAGATGGCAAAGGCGGGAGCTGACTGGAGAACAAATCCTGAAACCCAGGTTCGCTGGGGCATTGGCTATATCGACGGCAGGTATGGATCGCCTTGTGCAGCCTTGGTGCACTCTGACGAGCACAACTGGTACTAATGGCTAGGGGCAAAAAACGTCGCGGAGCTCCAAAGCGCGAATACGAAGAGCTTGATGTCACAAGACTGAGAATGTCCATCCCTCACACCGAGCAAAAGCGTGGGGGAGAGTTTCAAGTCCAGCAGACCATGGGCTCTAACGCCGAAGAGGGAAAGACCTGGATCTGTCCAGTTTGTGTGGTTCTCATAGAGCCAGGGGTGGTTCACACCGTGGCCTGGGATATCCACCGGGGGGTTCAATCCAGGCGCCATTTCCACAACCACTGCTGGAAGCTCTTTGATGGGATTCTTCCCTGATGGAGATCACCTCAAATACTGTCCTTGCTGCAACTCGAGAAGACATCGAACTTCATACCGCAGATGGCCAGGTCCTGGTTGGCGAGCTGGCCCTTCCCGAGTCTGGAACCCCCACGGCAACGCTCATTACTTTGCATCCGCTTCCGACCCACGGGGGGTTTATGGACTCCCACATCCTCCGCAAAGCCGCTAATCGCCTTCCTAAGCTTGCAAACCTTGCAGTTATTAGGTTCAACACCCGCGGCACATCATCGCCCCGAGGAGCCTCAACCGGCAGTTTCGACGGCGGTGTCCTAGAGCAGCACGATGTGGCGGCTGCGGTTGAATTTGCCAAGAGTCGAGGACTGACGAACCTATGGCTCGTTGGTTGGTCCTTTGGCACTGAGCTTGCGATCAAGTACGGACCAGACCACGAAATCTCGGGCGTAATCTTGCTCTCACCACCACTTCACAGAGCAAGCGAAGCGGATCTATTGCGCTGGAATGAGTTTGCTAGACCACTAATTGCCTTTGTGCCGGAGCTGGATGAGTTCCTGAAGCCAAATGAGGCGGCCGATCGATTCGCTCTAGTCCCGCATGCCAAGGTGCTGGCATTCGACGGAGAAAAACATCTTTGGGTGGGGGAGAGTGCGACCAGAAGGGTGCTCAACCAGATTGTTCAAGAGGTAAACCCCTCGGTTGGAACTCTCCCTACAAGCTATTAGCGCAGCTGCTGGGTAGGCATCCAAACCTCGCGAATAATCAGCAGGATTGATGCGGCGACTGGAATCGCAATTAGCGCCCCGAGGATTCCCATAAGCGTGCCACCCATCAGGGCGGCAATCACAACTATGGAAGCCGGTACCGAAACAGCGCGCTTCATGACCCTTGGGCTAATTAGGTAGGCCTCGACCTGGAGGTAAACCAGGTAGTAGATAACCGCCCAGAGGGCATAGCTCGAGCCTGAGAGGTAACTCACACCAACAACCAGCAAGCCTGCCGATGCGGGACCAACTAGCGGAATAAGGGCCAGCAAGAAGGCAGCAAGGCTCAGAAGAAGTGAGTACTGAGAGCCAACAATTGTCAAAAAGATAAACAGAACGGTGGCGTGAAGCAGCGCCACTGAGGTTTGTCCCATAACCCAACGACCCACCGAGAGTGCGACCTGGTCAGTAAGTTTCTTGAACCGCTCACGCTTCGAGGCCGCGGTAAGTCTGGAGAGGTACTCCTTCATGGGCTCTAGCGACGCCATGAAGTAGATGCTCAGAATGACGACGATGATGAACCCGACAACACCACTTAGTACCCCAAAGCCAACCTGCAAGACTCCACCCAAAAGCGTCGGCCAGTTCGTCGTGTCAGTCAGGAATTCAAGTGCACCGTCAGCGGCTGCCGTGATGTTTCCACCAAGCTGAGCATCCCAAGAGGAGATTAGGTCGTTGGAAACCACGTTTGTCACGATGGTTGGGATCCGATTAATAAGCTTTCCTGCTTCGGTCACAGCCGTTGGAATAATCGCCCAAAGCAAGAGAGCCACCGCTCCCAAGAAGCCCGCGATAACGATAATTACGGCAAGTGGCCTGGGAAGCTTCCACTTGGTTAGGGCCCGAACTATCGGATCCATGCCAAGGGCAATGAAGAGGGCTATTCCGATGTAGGTGAGGATGGTTGCGGTTTGGGTAACCGCAGCACCGATAAGGATTGCCGTGAGCACGCCGAGTCCACCAACCAGGCCAACCTGGAAGGCATTTGTGACTCTCGCCCGCTGCTCCATCGCGCTATTCCTTTTCTAGATCTGCAACCACGCTACGCAGGTTTTCCAGATAAGTCTTGCTTGACAGCACTTTGTTCTCAAGCTCGGCTAGCTCTGCCTTGGCATTTCTCACTAGTTCTGCAGCCTCAGCCTGGGCCCTAGAACCCATTGCGACAGCTTCAAGCTCGGCGGATCTGACCAGCGCTTCGGCCTTCTCTCTGGCCTCTGTAAGCATGCGCGACTGTGTCTTGGAGGTCTCAAGTTCGAGCGTTTCGACCTCAAGCCTGAGGGTCTTGGCAGCCTGCTTCAGGTCAGTAATGTCCTTTTGGGCCGACTCGAGATACTGCTGGGTCTGCAGCACCGCCTCGTTGTGCTTTGCAAGGTATTCGGCCTCTGCCTCTTTCCTGCGCTGAGCAATCTGGGCCTCAAGTTCGGCCATTAGCTTCTCCCGGACCTTGTCCTCCACTGAAATATCTGTGCTCAGGAGGTACTCCTTGGAGGCGAACCTTGCCTCTAGCTCCTGCTGCCTTGCTTCGAGTTCTCGTTTCGCGGTGGTGCGCATAGCCGCAATCTCCGTGGCGACCTGGCCCCTTAGCCTGCCTGCCTCTAATTCAGCCGCACTAACAAGGGCAGTGGCACTGCGCTCTGCCTTTGCGATGAGCTGATCGGCCTCAATGCTGGCCTCTGAGATGCGCCTAGCTGAGCGGCGCTCTGACGCATCTAGCTGTTCCTGATAGCGCCTCTCGACCTCTTCGGTCTTGGTGAGCAACTCAGCCTCGACGCGCTCGACGAGCTCCTGGGACTCTTGCCGGGCCTTCTCACCGAGTTCAAGCGCAACCTGCTCGGCCGTGGAGAGAAGAGCGGATGCCTTTGCCCCAAGGGCTGAGTAGCTGGGTTGGGTTCTTAGGCCAAGTTCCTGTTCGGTCTCCTGCAAACGCTGATTGAGCCTGAGAGTCTCGGCTTGAAGTTCGGCGTTTTGCTCCTTGAGCCTCACCAGCTCTGCGCTGAGGGCCTTGAGCTCGCGTTCGACAGGCTGCGGGTCATAGCCGCGACGGACAATCTCGAAGCGAGAATCTGCTGCCAAGAGATAACCCCCGATGTGCGACTAAACTTTTGCGAGCTAGCAAAGTCTACTCGGAGCTAATCACATGCGCTTTTGGCTTGCCCTTGTCCTATTCGTAGGCGGATTGGCAGCGGGCAGTGTCGGGGTTGTAAACCAGGTTGAAAACACCCCCATAGACACCATCATCGCTTCCCAGGAGCTTGACCAGCCCACCACCTATGTGATGATCCCAAACAAGCTCCTCACCGCCTACAGCGCTAGCCCAAAGATCACCGTTAGAGGCGGAGAGATATTTGTGGCGACTGGTCGCCAGAGCGATATCGAGGCATGGCTTGAGGGAGGCCCATACGTTGAGCTGAGGCTGAGTATCGATGTTGCGCGGGAGACCGCGGAGCTTGCAGAGGTCTTGGTGGCAGGCAGTGGGAACCTCACGGACCCCAATGGCTCCGACATTTGGAAGCAAGAAATCAACGGTCGCTCACAGGTCACGCTCAATTTGGAGCAGGACAACCAGACCGCAATCCTGGTGGCCTCAAACGGTCTGGAACTTGCCCCCAGAAGCATCGCGATTGAATGGGATATTGCAGACGAAGAGGTCGAAATACCACCAATTACCTATGTTGGCGTTGGGCTGATGGCACTCGGATCAATCGCTGGGCTCTGGGCTGCAATTGGTTTTGCTAACAAGTACCGCTCATCTAGACGACGAGGCCCAAAGCCTCCGAGGCGAAAGAGTCCGAGGAGGGCCGTATCCCAGGCTGGAGCCGGCCCAAGGCGCGGCAGAAGAGCCATGCGGCCAAATGCATTTATCGCAATTGGCCTTAGCACTGCGCTGCTCAGTGGCTGTGTGGCGGAGTATGAGAACCCAGTTCTTTCTCCCAGCCCACTTTCCAGTCCAGAAATTCTCACCCCAGCACTGACCCGTGACCAGGTGAGCGAGATACTCTTCGAAATCGCTGAGGTAGTAAGGGTTGCGGACGAAAACAACGATCGCGAGTCCTTGGAGACCAGGGTCACAGGACCAGCGCTTGAGATGAGGCGCTTTGCCTACAACCTAATCTCTCGACTTGACCAGGAGGAGAGCACTCTGGAGCCCCTGCTGGCTGGCCCCATTCAGCTCTTCCTACCTCCCGCCACGGACAGCTGGCCTCGCAACGTGATGGTGGTAACCGGTGAAGAGCAGCTTCAGATGCTGGTGCTCAGACAAGAGACCGTTAGAGACCAGTACAAGCTCTTTCAATACATGTCGCTTTTGCCCGGAGCTGACTTCCCGGATGTGGCGTCAGAGCTCACGGGCGCGAGCTCGCTAAACCCGGACAACAAGTTCTTGCTCGTTTCGCCTCGGCTGCTCGGGGAGGCGGTCGGTGATCTACTCAACAACGGTGCGGATTCTTTGTGGGTAGACATCGTTGATCCAAATAATGACTACATCAAGGACGTGGCATCTGTTCAGCGCGGTCTGGCCGAGACTCTCAGCAACGCAAACCTGGACTTCCAGCATGAGCAGACAGAAGACCCCATGGTCTTGCTTTCATCCCTTGATGGCGGAGCTCTTGTTGGTATCTACATGATTGACACCTACACGATCATCCCGAAGGAGCCCGGCGATGCAGTTGCCATAGCGGGTGACGAGGCCGTGCTGCTTGGAACCAGCGGCTCTGCAACTGGCATAGAAACTCGCTACGGCGCGATGCTGCTGTTCCACATCCCAGTCGCAGGTGGCGATGCTCAGGTGAGATTGCTTGGGGCAACGCAGCAGCTTCTGACCGCGGTAGCCTTGGGGTCGTAATGACTGAATTTGGTAACGCTTTTGACCTCTCCAAGCTCTCTGGGGAGGAGGGTGGAAACACCGTCAGCGCCTGGCTTGTAAGCGGCGACGAGCAAACTCTTCGCAGCTACCTAAAGCTCAGCGAACAGGTTCCCGTGCTGATGCTAATCAGTGATGACAGCGCAGACTCTGCTGCGGTGAAGACGCTGCTGACTAAGACCCTGGAGGCGAGCGAGGGCCGCTTCGCGGGTATCGAGATCAGCATGACCGCAGCACCCCAACTCGCTCAGGCAGTAGGCGTGAGCATGGCACCTGCGATGTTGGCAATACTCTCAGGACAACCCGCGCCACTCTTCCAGGGCAACATCGCCCAGGAGCAGTTTCTTCAGTTGCTCTCTCAGGTGCTGCAGCTTGCCAAGCAAAACAACATCACCGGCACAGTAAAGCTGGGAGCAGAACCCGAAAAGGAATCCGAGCCCCAGAAACCGCTTAGTCCCGAGCACCAAGAGGCCTTTGCCGCAATTGAGCGAGGAGACTTTGCGGGAGCGAAGTCAAGCTACGAAAAGATTCTTGTTGAATACCCAAATGACCAAGAAGCCCATGCGGGACTTGCGCAGGTAGAGCTCATGATTCGGCTGCAGGGCCGAGACCAAACTTCTGAGCTTGAGGCCGCGATGCTTGGCGCGGATCAGCTAATTGCCTCTAATAACGCAGAAGGCGCCTTCGAGCATCTTCTTGGCCTATTTGCAGAGCGAATCGATGATCGAGAAGCAATCAAGGAGAGACTGCTAAAGCTGTTTCTGATTCTCGGTAACGATCACCCTGCGGTGCTTCAAGCCCGCAGGCGCCTCGCCTCGTTGATGTTCTAGATCTTCTGAAGCACCAGCGCGCCAAGAGGCGGAACATTCAGCACCAAAGACTGCGCGCTGCCGTGAGACTGGATGTCGCTGGTAGAAATCTTCCCAAGGTTTCCCTGTCCGGAGCCCCCATAAACCTCGGCATCGGTGTTGAGTAGCTCTCGATACTCTCCTGGCTGGTCAACACCCAGCACAACATCGTGATGTGGGTTACCAGCAAAGTTCACTACGACCAATAGCTGCTTTCCGGCTGAGTCCTCGCGAATAAAGCTCAGCAGGTTTCTATTGGCATCGCCGCCATCAATCCAGCGGAAGCCGGAGGGTTCATGGTCTAGCTCCCAGAGGGCGCTGTGGGCTTGGTAAAGGGCATTGAGGTCTGCAACGAGCTGCTGAATGCCGCGGTGAGGGGCATGGTCTGTGAGCCACCAGTCAAGCTC
>JADHKY010000024.1 GCA_016780945.1 Aquiluna sp.
CCGTTTACAGCATCGATCAGCGCCTGCTTAGCGGCAGCTGGGTCGGTGATGTCTGGGTGGGCCATCATTACAGTTCCGTGGGCTGCAACGCCAACGGTGCTAACCTCCAGCTCCCAGTCGACGTACTGGACGTCGTACTCGAAGGTAAGGGACTTGCCATCAACGGTTGGAAGCTTTGAGGCAAGGGTCGGGCGTGGTGATGCGTGCTCAAAAACGAAGCTTCCATCCTCATTCTGGTAGTAACCAAAGTTGGCTACCCAGTTCAAGAGCATGTCGGCACCATCAATCGGGGTGCCATCTGACCAAACAACACCGTCATTGATGGTGTACTTCACGGTCAGTGGGTCTTCAGACACGAGCTCGTAAGTACCGAAGTCGGTGTTCTTAACCAGTGCCGGGTCATTGTTGTAATAACTGAAGCTGGAACTGGTTAGGTAGTCGGTTAGCGTGTTAGCAACGTTGTTACCAGCTGCTGTCGCACCGTTGAAGTGATCAACGATGTCGTTCCAACCTACGGTGATTTGTGGAGCAAGGTCCTCGTACCACTCAGGAGTGGTTTCAGGGTCGCTCGTTGCGCTCTGAGTTGGGGTTAGCTCCTCCGGTGCTGCACATCCTGTGATGGTCAGCGCGAAAGCAGCCGCACCCGCAACAAGAGCGGATCCGCGGAATTTCTTCATGTTTCTCCTTGACTATTGGAGTCACACGCGGAGCTACCCCCGCGTAGACGGGTTTAACTTTAGATTGAACTTTAGGTAAATAAAAATCCGCGAGTTTCGTTTTTGTAACACTTTGTTTCATTTTGTTTGGTTTGGGAGTGAATCCAGGCATCTTGCCGAGCACAAACGGACCTAAGATTTGGCTGTGCGAAGCGATTTGGCCGCCCTTGCGGCCGTGGTGATGTGGGCATCGCTTGCCACACTCGCAGCCACCCTCAGCCACATTCCGCCGCTTTTACTAACCGGCCTAGGGCTGCTCATAGGTTCGGCTATCTCTCTTCCGCTCTCGGGCTTTAAAATCAAGAGGATATGGCCAAGCCCCAGGGTGTTGCTGCTTGGCGTGTACGGGCTATTTGGTTATCACGCGGCGCTTTTTGCTGGTCTCCAGAATGCGCCTGAGGTGCAGGCAAACTTGGTCAACTACCTCTGGCCCCTGCTGATTGTCCTGCTCGCACCGCTAATTATCAAAGGCACCACCCTGAGACCCAGACACGTCTTCGCTGCGATAACGGGTTTCGTTGGTGCTGCGCTGGCAATCCTCTCGGGTGCGCAGCTAACTGGAGAGTTTGAGGTCGGTTACCTATTTGCGCTGCTTGCAGCCCTTATTTGGTCCACTTATTCGCTGGGGGTGAGAGCGATAGGCAAATTTGACACCTCCTCGGTCGGTGCATTCGGACTTGTCGCCGGACTTCTGGCTCTGGGAGCTCACCTGATTTTTGAGGAGTCCACAGTGATTGCCTCTAGCGACCTGTTGCCGCTTTTGCTTTTGGGGCTTGGGGCGCTCGGTGCATCTTTTTACTTTTGGGCCTATGCGCTTCAGAACGGCGACGCCCAGCGCATCGGCCTCATCGCTTTTCTGACGCCGCTTCTTTCCACAGCAATGCTCGTGCTTGCAACCGGCAGTCCGCTCTCTCCCCTTTTGCTGTTGTCTGCAAGTTTGATTTTCGTTGCCGCGTGGTTTGGCGGCAGGGGCAATAATTAGCCAGATGAGTGAAGACAGGTTTAGAAAGCGCGGGCTCGCTGCTCCCGTCTACCTTCCTTCACTTCTGATCACAGCCGCAGAGGGTGCTCTACTGCCCATTTTGCCCGTGACTGCGGTTGGCTACGGGTACTCTCTGGCAGAGGCCGCAGTCGTAACAACGGTGCTACTGGTCGGCACCATGGTCTTTGAAATACCGGCTTCCTGGATAACTACCAAGCTTGGCGAGCGCCGCTCAATGCTCCTGGGCACAGCTCTCGGCGCGCTCAGTACTCTGCTTGCATTCCTTCACCTTGGTTATCTGAGCCTGATAGTCGCAGCCCTTGGTTTTGGTGCTGCGCACTCGCTGTTCGGTCTTGCCAGGCACTCACTACTCGCGGAGTTAGTACCTCCGGAGCACAGGCCTAAGTCGATGTCACTGCTGGGGGGCATGTTCCGAGGTGGCATGGCAATCGGACCGGTGATTGGCTCGGCCTTCATTGCTCTCTACGGCGTCGAGTTCGGCTATTTAGCAGCAGGTGTGATGTGCCTTGCGGCAGGTGCCGCGGTCTTCTCAGTGCCGACAACAAAACTCAGCACCTCTCCCTCTGGCCAGGCCGGAAACATCTGGGCGGTCGCAAAGCGTGAGGCACCCAAACTCGCAACACTTGGAGTGGCCTCGGCAATCATCAGTGCTGGCAGAACCATAAGACTCATCGGACTGCCACTACTCGCCATTCAGCTCCAGATAGACCCAGCAGAGACCTCGTTTATCTTCGGAATCACTGGTTTTATCGACTTCTCGCTCTTCTACCTATCTGGCATCATCATGGCCCGCTACGGGAAGTTTTGGTCCTCGGTGCCAACACTTTTGGCCCTTGGCACCACCTACCTCTTCTCGTACATGGTCACAGACGTCGCCACGTTCTGGATCATGGCCTCGGTGACGGCATTGGCAAATGCCGTTTCCGCAGGCATCAACATGATCCTTGGTGCTGATCTTTCGCCACCGGGTGCAAGGAGCGAATTCCTAGCATCCTTCAGAATGCTCACCTCGGGCGGGGTGGCCATTGCACCTGCAATGATTTCGGTGCTGACCGCAAGCATTGGCCTAGCCGGAGCCCTTGCAACTACAGGCCTGTTGAACTTTGTCGGGGCATTCCTGTTTTGGCGGTATTTGCCGATCTATGCCCCAGACAAAAAATCTCCCTAGTTGGCACTCACCACATTCGAAAGTCTTATACCGTCCCTTGACTTGGACACTTACTGGCCGATCGTTCCCACACACGTTGCATTTCATAAATGAATGTTGGCATCGCCATCAAAAAAGTGTCTCGGGTTTTCCACAGGCTTTCGAAAACCATTAGGCTATTGAGGTTCTAGCGGGTGTGGCGAAATTGGCAGACGCACCAGATTTAGGTTCTGGCGCCGCGAGGCGTGGGGGTTCAAGTCCCTTCACCCGCACAAGAAGTTGTCCACAAATTGAGGCGCACGCGCCTTCCCAAAACAGAAACCAGCTTACTTTTGGCGCATCGACAATCTTGATTGCGATCTAATCAATGCGTATCTACAATGTAGACACTATGGAAAAGAGAATCAGCTTGATTTCAGCCATCCGCAAATGGGGCAACAGCCCGGCTCTAAGGCTCCCCTTGCCGCTTCTCAAGGTTGCCCAGTTCTCGCTCGAGCAGAAGGTCACAGTCACCGCAGAAAAAGGTCGGCTGACAATTGAGCCTGTCGCAATAACGGACTATCAGCTGAGCGAGCTAATCGATGGTATTACCGAGGAGAACTCTCCTGAGCTAATAGATTTCGGGCCGGTTGTGGGTAAGGAGCTTATGTGAAAGAGAGCTTCGTGCCCGATGTTGGAGACATCCTCTGGATGAGCCTCTCGCCAACCTCTGGTCACGAGCAATCAGGTCACAGGCCGGTATTGACACTGACGCCTGCCGCATACAACGCAAAGCGTGGTCTTCTGATTTGCTGCCCAATAACCTCAAAGAGAGGGGGCTACCCATTTGAGGTGGCCCTAGAGACAGACGAAATTTCAGGCGTCGTCATTGCCGACCAGGTGAAGTCATTGGACTGGCAGGCCCGCGGCGCCAGACTCGCAGGAAGAGCCAGTGTCGAGGTCACTCTTGAGGTGAGAGCCAAACTTGGCGCTCTGCTGCTAGCAGAGACTTAGCCCTTCGAGAGGCTGACTTTGTTCGCCTTGTGGTCAATCTCGAATTTGAACGGGCCTCGCCTCACAACTTCGGTGCTACCACCCCCCTCGGAGCTGACGCCGAGCTGAGAACAAACCTCTGCCAAGAACTTCTTTTGGCTGTCAAGAGAGAGTTCAGTGCCTTGATACCAAACCTTGGCCCCGGAGTGATCTCGGACTGTAAGCGCTGGCGAACCATCGACATCGGTTGCTTCAAAGCTTGCAATGACCTCGGCACCCTCCGCCCTCGACAGCTCACTCCAGAGCTCAATCTCGTAGCCATTTGATAGCTTGCCTTGGCCCTCACGGAGTGGGTAGAACTCCTCGACATAGACCCCGGCCAGATCGCGAACAAGCTTGCCGCCGTAGCCTCCAAGTTTCACTCGCAGGGTTCTGTCGGCAATATTGCTGAAGTAGGAAATAAGGATGTTTCCTCCCTGAGCGACAAAGTCGTGATAGACCTGCTCCTCCTGCTCGGAGAGCATGTGAACCATGGGGAGCACTACGAGCTTGTACTGCCTTAGAGTCTCAAGATCCACATCCCCCGGCACAAAGTCAACGCGGGTGCCGTTCTCCCAGAATGAGCGGTAGATTTTCGCGACCGTCTCGGCATAGCTAATGTCCTGCGTCGGCAAATTAGCCTGCATTAGAGCCCAGAACTGCTCATAGTCATAAACCATGGCCACTTCTGCCCTATCGGTTGGGTAATCTGCGACCCCAGGGTTTTCGGCAAGCCAGTTTCCAAGCTCGCTCACCTCTCTAAATACCCTGGTGTCCTCGCCGGCGTGCGGAACAAGGGCGCTGTGGAAACGCTCCGATCCCGCTTGCGACTGGCGCCACTGGAAATACAGCACGCCTTGACTGCCCCTGGCTACAAAGCTTGCGCTGTTGCGCTTTTCCTGGCCAGGAGTCTTCGCGTAGTTGCGAGGCTGCCAATTCACCGCGCTGGTGCTGTGCTCCATGAGAAGCCACTGCTTACCGCTCGCGAACCCGCGGGTCAGATCGGCCTGCTGAGCGAGATCGATGTGGTTATCAGGATCATGCTGAGCGAGGTAGTGGTCGGTAGATACGAAGTCCATCTCCCTTGACCACTTCCAGGAGTCCATCCCGTAGGTGAACTTCATGGACATCAAGTTTGTGGTGATTGGGTGCACCGAATCGTGCTTCCGAATGATGTCCCGCTCCATCTTGTATAGGTCGAGAGTGAGCTCCGAGGTGAAGCGTTTGAAGTCAATCTGCTGACCGGGGTTTGGGTGCGTGCCATCGGGAGTCCGCTTCGGAACCACCAGCTCGTCCCAGTCGTAGTAGCGCTGCGACCAAAAGTCGGTTCCCCAGGAGGCATTGAGTTCGTCCAATGAGCTGTAGCGTTCCTTGAGCCAGGCAACAAATGCCTGCCGACTGTTTTCGCAGAAGCAGTAGGGAGCGTGGCAACCGTACTCGTTATTGATGTGCCACATCACAACAGCTGGGTGCTTGGCATAGCGCGATGCAATCTGCTCCACTAGCGCAGAGGCCTTCTGGCGATAAACGCTGCTTGCAGCGCAGTAGTGCTGCCTGCCACCGTGAGAGAGCTGAACCCCATCGAAGTTGACCGCCCGCATCTCCGGGTTTGCCTTTGACAGCCAAGCCGGAGGAGAAGCTGTTGCGGTAGCCATGTCAATAGATATCCCGCCTTGGTGGAGAAGCTCCATTGCCTCGTCAAGCCAGTCGAAGTGGTAATCACCATCGCTCCGCTCGATCTTGGCCCAGGAAAATATTCCAAGAGACACTAGGTTCACGCCAGAGGCCTGCATCAGCTCAATGTCCTGTTTCCAGACATCCTTTGGCCACTGCTCAGGGTTGTAGTCGCCGCCGAAGTGGAGTTTTCCTAGGTTCAGCATTAGATCTCCTCGATCTCGATCAGTAGTGCGTTTTCTGGATTCATGATTGGGCTTCTAAGTCCCACTGTTCTAAGTGCCTCACCGGTCATCTTGACCCCGGCAAACCAAGCGACATTGGTGCGCTGGGTGAAAGCTGGCTCACCAGCGGGGAAGGCGGCCTTAGCAAGGTAGTTCTTCTTTGGATCCAGCCCCTCAAAACAAATAGCGTTCGGCCGAGAGCCCGCTTGACCTGCGAGCGTAACCCACGCAAATAGCGCACGCGAGCGGTCTTGCGAAACAACACCGTGAACAAAACTGGCGTCATCTGTTTGCTCAACGCGAATCATCTTGCCGGTGTGCAACAGCTCTCGGTTGGCCTTGTAGTACTGACTCCAAGTAGCCAGTAGCTTGCGCTCCTCAGTAGTGGTCTTGGTAACGTCCCACTCAAGACCGGCATGGCCAAAGAGCGCAGTGATGGCCCGAAAGCTAAGCGAGTGCACCCGGCCGGTGGTATGAGACTGCGTAGGTCCGATGTGGCTTCCCAGCATCTCGGGTGGTATCGCAATCTGGGTGTAGCGCTGAATAAATTGCCGCTCGAGCGCGTCATTACAGTCCGAGGTCCAGAACCTATCCGCAACCTGAGCCATACCCAGGTCGATTCGGCCACCACCCGATGAACAGGACTCAATCTCAAAGCCTGGGTGGCGCCTCTTCAGCTCTGCAAAGAGTTCATAGATAGCCAGGGTCTGCTTGTGGACAGCTGGGCGATCATTGCTCGCGGGCTCAAGCAGGAACTTGTTGTGATCCCACTTGATGTAGGCAATGTCATAGTCACTGAGAACCTTGTCGACCGCTTCGAGAATGTAACTAAATGCGTCGGGATTTGTAAGGTCAACAACGAGTTGCCGTCTTCCCTCCGGTGGCACGCGGTCTCCGACCTTGAGAATCCAATCCGGATGTGCCCTATAAACATCGCTGTCGGGGTTCAGCATCTCCCCCTCAAACCAGAGCCCAAACTCCATTCCCGAGGCCTTGACCTTCTCAATGAGAGCCCCGAGACCCTCCGGCCAAACCTCATCGGACATCTGCCAATCACCAAGACCCTTGGTGTCGTCTCGCCTCGAGCCGAACCAACCATCGTCCAAAACGAAGCGCTCAACGCCAATCTCCTGGGCGACATCGGCAAGCTCAGAGAGCTTCTCGAGGTTGTGATCGAAATACACAGCCTCCCAAACGTTCAAAGTGAGAGGCCTGGGCCTGATGTTTGAAGGGTGCTCTTTTCTGCCCCTGAGCCAGCTATAGCTGCGGTCAGAGATGCCGTCGATACCCTCCGCGGAGTGAATCGCATAGACGCTAGGTGCACTGTGAGTTTCACCGGCTTCGAGAATGACCTCTCCTGGAAGCAGCAGCTCACCAGCAGAGATGTAGGTTCTCCCGGACTGGTGTCTTTCAACCGAGTGCCGAGAGTTCCCCGAGAACCCAACGCCCATCGACCAGACCTCTCCGAGCTGGTAATTTGCTCCCTTGGTCATCGCAAGCTGCAAGATCGTATAGTCATGGCTCGAGCGACCCTCGCGCTCTTCGCGAACCCAAGTCCCTGGCTGGATTTGCCTGCGATGTGGCTGACGCTCCTTCACCCAGCGCCCTGCAAAATCCATCGACTCACAAGCGCTGTCAGGTAGCGGCAGGAACACCTCGAGAGCCTCAAGCGAGTAACTCTCGCTCCCTAGGTTCTTAACCTCTTGGCGAATCTCCAAAACTCCAGAACCGACAAAAACGAAACTTGCCTTGACCTCAAGACCCGCACGCTCGTCTCGGCTGATGGCAACCATGGAGGACTCCGTCAAAGCCACGTCAACAAGCTCAAAAAGCTGCGAGAAGTCTTTACCTAGGCGGTGACCCAAAAGCGCCGGACGCGAAATAAAGCCGCGAGCGTTTTCTCGCCATATCCCCTCGAAGTGATGCTCATCTAACTCTGCATGAGCGGCGGGTTGAACGCTTGCGGCCCTGAGCTGATCGACCGCTTGATTCCCAAGGTCACTGCCCCAGTGCAGGATCTGCGGGGTGGAGGATGAAAAATCAAAAATGACCTGAGTGCCTGCCTGGGCAATGCTGGCGGTCTTGGGGAGAGTCACTTACCTACCTCGAAACATTCGTTGTCTCTAGTTTGAATACGTTACTGGGCGGAGTAAAGACTCCGCCCAGTAACTACTCAATTGCTATTCAATTATCAGCGCCCCACCGAGGCCAGGCGCCTGTCCGCTCGCCCGAACCCAGTCACTGATGTTGGACCCACTGCTGAACCCAAATGATTAGGTATGAACGAACTTAGGCAATAATCCCAAACTTTTCGAAATAAAAACGACAAAAGTAATCATTCCGTTAGTAACAAAACGGCCATATTCGCAAAAACCTAGTTATCTTTTTTAGTCAGGAGGCGGTAAACAATGCTCGCAGCGCAGCGAAAAGCCCGGATTTTGGAGGAGGTCGGCACCTCAGGTGCCAGGCGTATCTCCGATCTTGCCGCAGCGCTAGAGGTGTCCGAGGTAACAATTCGCCGGGACGTCGAGGCTCTTGCAGCCCAAGGCCTGGTCGACAAGGTTCATGGCGGAGTAACTGCCAACACACTCTCCTCGACCGTCGAACCTCCGTTTGCAGCAAACTCCATGAAGGAGCAGGCCGCCAAGGATGCCATGGCAGCTCTCGCCGCCGAAATGGTAAGGCCCGCAATGGCGGTTGCCCTAATGGGAGGCAGCTCGGTCTATGCGCTGGCAAAGAGACTGCGAGAGGTGCCCTCGCTAACCATCGTTACAAACTCGGTCCCGATTTCAGACCTATTCGCTCAAAAGCCCAGGGCTGACCAGACGGTTGTTCTGACCGGTGGAGTAAGGACTCCAACCGACTCTTTAGTTGGCAACATCGCGGGTGAGGTGTTCTCGAGGTTCAATCTCGACATTGTTTTCATGGGAACCCACGGCATGGACCCAGAGTTTGGCTTTAGCTCGCCAAACCTCGTGGAGGCAGAGACCAACCGCGAGGTGATCAGGCGCAGTGCAAAGTTTGTGGTTCTAGCCGACCACTCGAAGTGGGGGGTCAAGGGCTTTAGCTCCTTTGCCGGATTCGACACAGCCGATGTGGTCATAACCTCTCATGGGCTTGGTTCAAAGCAGCTGCAACTGCTGCGCTCAAAGGTCAAAGAGGTCTTGGTAGCGAGCTAGAGCTTCAGCGAATATAAATAGCTGCCTATTGGCCTACCAAACCTCACCGCCACATCCGCTAGGTGGCCCTGCTCCAAAAAGCCATGCTTCTTATGCAGGGCGATAGACGCGTGAGCCCCGCGGTCGGCAATGACCGCGATGATCTCCTTGATGCCCGATTGCCGGCAGCGCTCAATTAGCTCAGCGAATAGTCTGCTGCCGAGTTTCTTGCCGGTGGCCGCGGCCGCTAGGTAAATGGAGTTCTCGACAATTTTTAGGTAGCTGGTCTTCTGGCGCCAGGGTGCAACATAGGCAAAACCCAACACCTGCTCTCCCCTTGCGAGCACTATGAAGGGCAGCGAATTCTTAGTCAGTAGCTGGTAGATGTCCTGCCAGTAGCCAAGGTCAAGGGGCTTGTCATCAAAGGTGATGACGGTGTTTTGAATGAAGAAGTTGTAGATGTCCCTAACCTGCGGCATATCCTGCTCGAGAGCATCGCGAATTACCACCGGAGTCTGAGGCTCCTCGGGGTTCTGCCTCAGTTTGCGAACCAGTCGCCACCGGGTTTCGGAATCAACCACTAGCGGCTCCAATCAATCGGCTCACATCCCAACTCTAGAAGTGCTTTGTTACAACCAGAAAAAGGTTTTGACCCAAAGAACCCTCGGTATGAGGAAAGCGGAGAGGGATGCGGAGAGCTGATGACCTTTGCAGCACCAAGTTCCGGAACAAGCTCCTGCGCCTTCGCCCCCCACAAAATCGCAACCAGCCTGCCCTTATTAACTCTTACCAGGTAGCGGCAAGCGGCAGTGGTGAAACGGTCCCAACCAAGTAAAACGTGAGCTGCAGTCTGATTTTCCAGTGTGCTTAGGTGGCGATTTAGCAGCATCACGCCTTGAAGAGACCAGCTCTCAATAAAGCCATCGCGCACTATTCCAAGATCGCTCTCAAGCTCCAAAAGAATATTTCTAAGGCTAGGAGGAGGCTTTGTTCCCTCTGGGACTGCAAATGCAAGGCCGGTTGCGTGGAGGGGATTTGGATACGGATCCTGACCAACAATCAAGACTCGATAGTGCTCAGGAGCCTGCTCAAAAGCCCTAAACAACCGCTCCCTTTTAGGTGTGATTCCTTCTTTGGGAAGAGCAGCCAGAATCTCATCCAAAACCCCAGCCTGCTCATCGAAGAGGGGCTGCCAGGACGGGTGGATGGAATCGAGCATGAGCCAATAGTAAAAGTGCGAAGATAAGTGCAGAGCTTAAGGAGCAAAGATGCTTGATTCAAAGGCCTTGCTGGCGGAAGCGGCAGGATGGGCCCAAACCCTTATCGGTATTAGGCGAGAGCTGCACCAAATCCCCGAGTTCGCCCTGGACCTACCCAAGACTCAGGCAAGAATCCTTGCGGCGATTGAAGGCCTCGGAGAGATAACCCTCGGCAAGGACCTGACCTCGATCGCTCTTGTGATCCGCGGCGGCAAGCCTGGACCAACCGTCTTACTCAGAGCCGATATGGACGCCCTCAAAGTTGAAGAGGAGACCGGGCTGGAGTATGCCTCAACCAATGGCTTCATGCATGCCTGCGGTCACGACCTGCATATGGCAGGCGCCATAGGCGCAGCTCAGATTCTGGCAAGTCATAAAGACGAGCTCAATGGTGATGTGCTGATTTGGTTCCAGCCGGGCGAAGAGGGTCATCACGGCGCCGACGTAATGATTGAGGAGGGCATGCTTGAGCTAACGGGCTCCAGGCCCGTTGCAGCCTATGGCCTGCACGTTTTTACCTCGCTGCCTCTAGGTGCGATTGCATGCAAGCCAGGTCCACTGATGGCATCCGCCGGTGACCTGCACGTCACCTTCCACGGCTCCGGCGGTCACGGCTCGATGCCCTGGCTCAGCAAAGACCCCGTAACCCCGATGGTCGAGGCAATAACGGCGCTGCAAAACCTAATCAATAAGAGCTTCGATCAGTTCGACCCGGTAATTCTCAACGTCGGTTGGATCCGCGCTGGCGACGATGCCACCACCAATGTCATTGCGGACTCAGCAAGCTTCGGTGCCACCGTCAGAACCTTCTCCGAGGTAAACACCAAAAAGCTTCACGAACTGGCCCCCAAACTAATCCACTCGATAGCAGACGGGTTTGGACTGAGCGCTGAGGTCGAATTCGGACGCGCCACCAAAGTGCTGATGAACGATCCAGCCAGTGTCGAAAGGGTTGAGAGAGTGGCAAAGAGCCTGGTGGGTGAAGCGGGATATGTTCCGATGCAAAACCCGATCGCAGGGGGCGAGGACTTTGCATCAATTGTTGCGGAAGTGCCGGGAGCATTTGTTTTCGTTGGCGCCTGCCCGCCCGAGATCGACTACCAAACAGCACCGACAAACCACTCGGCGAAGGCTACATTTGATGACTCCGTGCTGCCGCTATGCTCGGCCCTACTGGTCTCGCTTGCGATGGAGCACCTGGGCTAAAGTTACCTCCTGTTACCTGCAAGATTGCCCGTCCATGCGCAATCCTTCATAGTTTTACCAATTACTTCTTTACCCAAGGAAAGACGGAAATGACTGATGCAGCCAACTGGGGCTTCGAGACCCAGCAGATCCACGCCGGAGCCGAGAGCGACCCAGCTACCAACGCACGTGCAGTGCCTATCTACAAGACCACTGCCTACACCTTCAACTCGGCCGAGCACGCTCGTAACCTGTTTGGACTAGCCGAGTTCGGCAACATCTACACCCGCATCATGAACCCAACCCAAGATGTTGCGGAAAAGCGCATCGCAGCTTTGGAGGGCGGCACAGCAGCCCTGCTGCTTGCCAGCGGTCAGGCAGCTGAGACCTTTGCGGTACTAAACATTGCCCAGGCTGGCGACCACATCGTCTCTTCCTCCACGCTCTATGGCGGTACCTACAACCTCTTCAAGTACACGCTCGCCAAGCTTGGTATCGAGGTCACCTTCGTTGAGAACCAGGACGATGAGAACGAGTGGCAGCAGGCGGTAAAGCCAAACACCAAGCTCTTCTTTGCCGAGACCATCGGAAACCCAAAGGTTTCGATTCTCGACATTAGAAAGGTTGCGACCGTTGCCCACAAAAACGGAGTCCCGCTAATCGTCGACAACACCGTGGCGACCCCATACCTAATCAAGCCTCTTGAGCACGGTGCCGACATCGTGGTGCACTCAGCCACCAAGTTCCTAGGTGGTCACGGCACGGTAGTTGCAGGTGCGATCGTGGACGGCGGAAAGTTCGAGTGGTCAAAGTCGGACAAGTTCCCGGGTCTCACCCAGCCAGACCCGAGCTACCACGGCGTCGTCTACACAGATGCCCTAGGTGACGCAATTGCCTACATCATCAAGGCAAGAGTGCAGCTGCTCAGGGACATAGGTGCTGCGGTCTCCCCCGACACCGCCTTCTCCCTAATTCAAGGCATCGAGACCCTGAGCCTGAGAATGGAGCGCCACGTCGAGAATGCCAGCAAGGTAGCTCAGTGGCTTGAGGCTCACCCTCAGGTGAAGAGCGTGAACTATGCAGGCCTACCTGGCTCGCCATACCACCAGGCTCACAAGACCTACGCACCTAAAGGTGCCGGAGCGATCGTGTCCTTTGAAATTGAGGGAGGCATTGACGCTGGAGTGAAGTTCGTTGACGGACTCGAGCTACACAGCCACGTTGCCA